>JBDGSL010000020.1:0-5101 GCA_042217555.1 Candidatus Nanohalobium sp.
CCTTCCTCTCTCAGAAGTTTGAGTACCTGTAGGGCCTGGCTGGATAGTTTCACAGAAAAGTTACCTGAGTTGGAATCTTAAATATGTGAGAGCTTTAGGGAATTCTTTTATTCGAGTGTCCGGAAATAGTTGTTATGACTGAGAGAGTTTCGACCGGTATAGATAGTCTGGACGAGTTGATCGAGGGCGGTATCCTGAAGGGCTCTACCGTACTTGTTTCGGGGAGTGCGGGTATAGGGAAGACTATTTTCTCCAGCCAGTTCCTCTGGGAGGGTGTCCAGAACGGTGAGACCTGTCTGTTTATCACCCTTGAGGAGGACGAGGCAGATATCCTGGGTGATGCGAGGGAGTTCGGCTGGGATTTCGAGAAGGAAGATAATTTCTATATTGAGTACATCAACCCGTTCACGGAGGACTTCACGTTCGACAGCAATATCAAGAGCTTCATAAACGAGTACGAGCCCGATCGTGTCGTGATCGACCCGGTCTCGATGATAGGTATGGGACTTGATTCCGGGGCTCCAGGAGAGGTCAGGAAGGAGCTGTACGAGATCATCAAGCAGATGAGCGGGGAAGAGGTCACCACGTTGATGACGACGGAGAAGCCGGATCCGGATAACCTCACGCGTTACGGCGTGGAGGAGTATGTGGTGGACGGCGTGTTCATCATGAAAGGCCTCGGTTTCGGCGGGGACATGGGCAGGAAGCTCTCCATCCAGAAGATGAGGAGGACGAACTTCGAGCATGAGGTCTATCCTGTGGAGATAGGCGAGGACGGAATAGAAGTGAAGGAGCCCGAGAAAGGCCTCAGTCTTTAGGCACTTCAAATCTGCAGATATCTCCTCCAGTAGCTGCGCATTTCTCCTCTTTAAGCGTGATTTCTTCGCCCAAGAGAGAGGAGACCGCTTTACTGGACATGCCTCTCAGATAATGGCATATTGGCCGGTCAGCTAACTCTTCTCCCCTGTTCCTGTAGACTGATGGGAGTGTTGGATACTCTACAGTTACCACAGGATTTTCGCCTTCAGTTCTTATTTCGATGTCTCCCCATCCCAGCACTTTTCCTACCTGGTTGAAGAACTCCAGAATATTCTCCCTTGACACCTCTTCGAGGTCGTAACGGTCTTTGTATCTGTTGAGAGCCTGCTCCAACTGGAATTCACCGGCTTCCAGCATGATTTCCTCCATATCCTTCCGGCCGTACCTGTTCTCCAGATCTTCCTGGAGTTCAAGGATTACTGGAGGAGGTATCATCAACAAAAACTGTCCATTCAGTATTGCGTGGCCTTTGTCGTCTACTCTGAACTCCCCGTTTGCCATTAGCTGGGAGAATATAGAAGATTCATTTACCATGATATATTAGATATCTCTCTTATCTATTAATCTTTGTGGCTTCCCTTTATCCATCTCTATATCATCCACTATCTCGACGTTCATCATCGCTCCCCCGACAGAGACTGTATCTTCCAGATGGCTGTGGCCTTTAAGGAAATCTCTGCCAATATCCTCTGCTACTGACCCCTGATCACCTTCAATCTCCAGTGTACCATCATCGCTCCTGAACTGGGCTTCCTCACCGATGTAGTCTTCTTCCTGGCTAGCTATCAGTACGTCAAGGGTATCGCTTCCACTTTCACGGTCGTAATCCACCTGAAGCTGGTAGTCATCAGTTACATCTGATAGCTCGGGGTGATCAAATATGTTATCCTCGAAGAAAGTCGGATCAAGATTGACGGCACCGACTACAAAGCTCCAGCTATCTCTTCGGGGCGGTTTTATATCGACACCTGTCTGATAACCGCAGCCACAGTCCACCTCCTCGTACTCAGAGGTCAGATCACCGAGGTTGTATCTTATCACCGGCATAGCTGATTCCTCTCCAGGGTGAAGCAGGTTAGTCACGTTCAAACTTCCCTCTTCGCCTTCCTCCACCCTTTCACCGGTTTCAGGATCCAGTATTTCCACATGGACGGAATCATCGAGGACGTGGAGCCGGTCAGCATCTTCCTTGCACTCGTGGGTGAACACACCAGATTCTGTAGTGCCCAAACTCTCATAGACTTCAGCATCGAAGGTCTCCTCTATACTTTCTTTCCTGCTTTCACTTACCGGCTCTCCGCCTACATCTATCACATCAATCCCAAACTCAGAGGGCTCGAACCCTGCCTCCTGAAATTTCTTGCCCTTCGAGTCGATGTGAGAGGGAAGGCCTACCATCGCATAGGTGACGTCGTCGTCTGAAGGGGAGTACATCCTCAGCTTGTTCGCTTCCACCTCCGTCGGATAGGGGGTATTCGATATCGGGAAGCTCGTCATGCCCAGTTCCTCGAATCCTGCCTCAAGGTAAACCCCTGAAGCGTTCATTCCCACGAACGGAAGATAGTTGACGATCCTGTCGCCTTCCTCCATGCCAAACGCTCTAAAGCCTCTTGCAATCTGGTCTGCTATCTCATCCATCTCGTCGTAACTCTTCTTGAACTCCTTGGGATTACCTGTAGAACCCGACGTATTGACGACCCTTCTGACCTTAGCACCAGGATTTTCCAGCCTAAAACCACGTGTAGAAGGCGGCTGATTCGCCAAGACATCATCTCCATCTATAACCGGCAACTCCCCAAGATCCTCAATTCCTTCAATCTCATATGGATCAACACCGTTCTCATCGAAAACCTCTCTGTAAAAATCAGAGTTCTCATATGCATGACGTACAGTATAGGCAGTTTTAACATCCTTTAAGGCCTCCAGCTCTTCAGAGGAAAGATCAGCGGGATCCTCGGCGAACTCATCCACTTCCTCCTCTGAGAAATCCACGACATCGTAGGGCGAGACCGCACCATCGTCCGGCAGTGCGCTCGCCTTCGCGGCCTGGTAGGCCTCTTCAGACCTGGGGATACCGTTCTTCGTGTACTCTGTTCCATCCTCCGTCTCCCTCTTCTCCCAGACGCCGAGAGAGGAGGAGACGAACTCGTCCTCAACTACTACATCATCGCCCATGAAGACACCGTGTTTTCATTGTGAAGTGGCAAATTTATCAATGTTTTGCCTGTTGGAAGCTTCGGACCGGTGAAGGCCTCCACATCAAGGAAGTTGTCGATCCAGTTTTATATGCCTCGCAGGCTAACCTTTCCTATGTCAGGCCGTTATCTCTGCCCGGTGACCGAGGAGGTCGAGAGGAAGGCGGAGGAGATCGCCGGTGAAAGATCGGACAGGGAGAGAGCAGAGCAGATATTTGAATGGGTGAGGGACAGCTTCGTCTGGGATATGAACAAGATCAGGGGCGCACCCTACCTCTTGGGAGAGAGGCCTGAATACGCGATGAGCTTCGACAAGTCCAACCTCCTCGTCGCTATGCTCCGTTCCCAGGGGTTCGAGGCAAGGTTCCGGTTCATGAGATGCAGGTTCTACAACGAGTACAAGGATCGTGTAGATGATTCAATCCACTCTCCGGTGGAGGTCAAGCTTGACGGAGATTGGACTGTAGCCGATCCAGCTTTCGGTCCCGAGACAAATGAGTTCATACCGGTATCAGAGTTCGGGGAGGAGACCTGGAAAGAGGTGAAGAGCGAAAAGAGACTTGATCAGCTTCCTCGCTGGTTTGTCTACCTCTACAATTACGGGGCGCGGTTCGTTCATCCGGATGTGAGGGCAATTAGGAGCCAGTTAAGGGAGATACATGACCGTTAAATGTCCAGAGGTCTTAAAGAGCTAATTCCGTCTCCATTGGATTCAAACGATTCCGAAGGTTCATTTCTGACTGCTGTCTCTCTTTCCGCCTGGTTAGGCCAGAGAAACCCGGATGAGAGATGGTTGAAAACTACCTGACCTCTCTCTCCGTAATCAACCTCTTCTCTTTCTTCAAGCGGTTCGCCAGTACGTTCAAGAACATTAAAATCCACCAGTGGGTACAGGCTATGGTATTCTGCTTCATCGCTCTCAGGATCATCAAAGTTAGCTCCAGTAAATGAGGTGGCGTACATCGGTATCACCTCGGCGTTGGGATACATCTCCCCAGCGTTCTCCAAGAACTCCTGATCCACCGACATACCGCTGGCTAAGATTGCCTGGATATCCTCGGGATCGGTGACAGTCTCCTCCGAGTCCATCATGCCGTGCATCCTCTCCACGATCTTAGGCACACTCGCTATGACCTCTACCCTTTCCGACTGAAGATCCTCCTCCAGAGCTTTCTCTATATATCGGGATCTCACCATACCTTCCAACGCTGAGGGGACCTTGCCAGGATCAGCGACCGCCTCTTTCAAGAACTCCACAGGTTGCCCAAAGGCCTGCCCCAAGTCCTTCATCTGCGGTTTCAAACTCCGTGTCTGAAAACCGTTATAGATTGGGACACCGCCTGTCCTGGCCGCTGCCTCAGTTGTATGCTCCTCATAGAGTCCAGGAGGACCCGCTATAAGCCAGTTACCTCCTTCAAGGCCTCTTATCTCAAAGTTATGGTTATACCACTCTATCATTTCATCCGACGTGTGGACTCTCCACGGCATTATCTTCTTCTTCCCGGTCGAGCCCGAAGACTTTGACATATCATACCCAGCTGGATCCGGCTTCACCTCATCGTAACTCTCCCAGGAACCTCTCTCCTGCCTCGCGAAGAGCCTCGGCATGAAATCCTCAACAGGCCTCTCCCTCAACGCTTCCTCGTCGGCTTCACCGAGCATCCTGAGATCCTCGATCGATTCGACCTCCTCACGCGGATCGAATCCAAGATCATCCATCCTCTCGCGCCAGAACGGTGTACCGTACGTCTCGTCGAAATGGATATCCATCACAGCCTGCACGTAGGCCTCCTCATCCAGGCTCTCCCCCTTGTAAGGTACAGAAACATCTCCGTCAGTATGCTCGGCCATGTAGTCGAGGAGAGATCTATCCTCAAGCTCCTCTCCAAGTTCCTCCAGCGAAGAGTAAGGCAGGGCCTGGCTCATACAGGAAAAGAAACGTTCCGGGAAATTTTTATAACTACCGGATAACAAAAAAGATTTCGAGGCAGCTTCCGTGCCCCGGCTCTACAGAACTTTCTTGACTTTGTCGACTGCGTCGCTCATTTCTACTTTGATGAGGCCCATGTTGACGTCTTCTTCCGCTA
>JBDGSL010000021.1:0-8142 GCA_042217555.1 Candidatus Nanohalobium sp.
CCATTTTGGAGTTGAGAACTGCTTCTATGGCTTCTTCCGGATTCTTGTCTGCCATTTCCTGTATTACTTCTGCCAGGTCTCCTTTCTGGATTTGCTTGGATTCAAGGGCTGTGAAGATTGCCTCGTATTCCTCTGTTCCAAGGTGATCTGTCTCGATGTTCTGGTCTTTCAGGTTAGCCCAGAGGTTTGTGAAGAAGTTGGCTACAAGCCTTGAATTGTACTCTTCTTTGAACTTCTCGAAAAGGTTCAGTTGTGAAGAGGATATGATCTGTGAGGCGAGTTCTTCGCCGATTTCCTCTGTGTATTCTTTTTTTCTTTCTTTCAGTGTTTTTGGCAAGTTTTCGTCGATTTCTTCAATGTCTTCTTCTGTGACCCGGATTGCTGGTATGTCTGTCTCCGGGTACATCCGTGCTGAACCTGGAAGCGGGCGGGAGTAGCTTGTGGTGAAGTCCTGTTCTGCGGCCCTTGTCTCTTCAGGAACTGTTCCTGTGTACAGTTTTTCTGCTCTTTCCTTTACTGCGTGGGCTGCAGCTTCTGCTTTTTCCTTTTCGGCTGCTATCACTGCTACGACGTCTTCACTGTCTTTACCTAGTTTTTCGGAGACTTTCCCGAACTCTTCTACGAGACCATAGTTTTCCAGGTTTTCGTCTGTGTGGAGTATCCCCTGTACTCCCCGAGTTTTCGCGTAGTCTACCAGTTCTTTGGCCACGTACCTATCGCCGGAGATTTCCTGTTTCATCTTCCCTGTCATTTCTGGTAGTTTCAGTGCGTAGACTGCTCCGTTGTTTTCCAGTACTGTTGATACGATGTGGTTTTCTGTGCCTTCGAACAGTTCTGTGGTTTCCTTAATCTCTACTTCTTTGCTGGAGTCAAGTTTTTCTCCAAGCTCTACAAGGTTTTTCTGCCTCTCCACTTCCTTTTCTATAAGTTTGTCGATGTTGTTGACGTCCTGGAATCCTTTGATTTCGACCCGGGCGCCGTCTTCTATTGAGACGTTGACGTCCTGTCTTATCGTGCCTAGTCCTCTTCTGGCTTTTCCTGTGGAGCGGAGAAGCATGCCGATTTCTTTGGCTACTTCTTTTGCGTGGCTCGGATTTTGGATGGATGCGTCTGTCCCTACTTCAATAAGCGGGACGCCCAACCGGTTCAGGTCGTATACTGCTTTGTCTTCATTCCTTTCATGGATTCCTGCTGATTCTTCCTCAAGCTCGACGTCCTCAATACTTACAGATCCTTTTTCAACTTCTATTTCTCCATCTAGGCCGACCATCGCTGTTCTCTGGAAGCCTGACGTGTTGGATCCGTCGACCACTATCTTCCGCATTACCTGGATCTCATCCGGTACTTCTCCGTCTATCATCCGGACGAATGTTAAAGCAGTGTTCAGTGCCTCCTGGTCTATACTGTGAGGTGGTTCTTCGTCTAGTTCAACGAGGCAGTTGTTTCTTCTGTAGTAGTTGTAGACATACTTCGTGGAGTTCGCGGACTCTACCTCTGCAGCTTCATCCTTCTCTCCTGTCTCTCCGGCTACAGCGCTTAGAAAACGCTCAACGTGTGCATCAGCAGCCTCGTCCTCCAGGTCGACAGGGCATTCGCAGAAAAGCTTTGTCTCTGTATTTAACTGCTGGTGTATCTCTATGCCGCACTTGAAGCCGAGTTCTTCGTAATTCATTCTTCTAGTACCTCTACCCTGTTGTTTTCCAGCATCTCTGCTGCCTTATTCAGTGCCTCGTAGGGTTCATCCCTTATTGAGTTTGACCTAACCCCTTCGTCCTCTACAGTATAGACTTCTTTCTTGGAGTAGTAAGCTATTGGGCCTCCCTCTCTTACTGTGATATTGTCGTATCCCAGTATGTCTTCAGCAACTGTGGCCAGTTCTTCAGCAGAGTAACCGGTTTCAGCAGTGCTTTGATCTACATCAACAAGATAACCCGTCAAAGTTTCTCTAAGCGACAATCTTCTTCACCTTCTGTTCAAGTTCTTCCATTTTTATGTCGTTGTTCTTTATCATGTGGTCGCTGAGCGCCATAAGTTTTCCCACTCCGTTTTCTATTTCTCTTACATCTCTTTCGTGGAATCCGTCGCCTTTCAGGTCTTCTTCTCTCTGTCTTTCTTCTCTTCTCTGTTTCCTGGCTTCTCTTGAGGTCCAGACTGCCAGTATTTTTATTTTTTCTCCTATTTCTTCTTCAAATCTCTGTTTCTCGTTCCAACCTCTCATGCCTGTGATAACTATTTTTTCTTTTTCTTCAAGTACTTCTTTGAGGTAAGGAATGCTTAACTGTGCGATGGCGTCCATGCCGTGTCTGTCTCTCATCCGGTTGACGAAGTCTCCGGTTTTCTCTGTCGGTATATCTCTTTTCTCCATCTCTATCCTCACGACCTGTCCCATATCCAGCAGGGCGAATCCCTGTTCTTCCATTATCTCTGCAACTGTCGTTTTCCCTGACAGCGGCATGCCTGTTACGCCGTATATCTGTGTCACCGGTCTCCCACCTTTTTCCTGAGTTTTTCGAAGTATTTTCCTCCGAACTGTCTTTTTATCTCTGTCTGTATAACGGATTTGGCGACACGGTACTCTGTGAAGTCTTTTATGTTGTCCACGTCGATCCCTGATGTTTTCAGGAATCTCAACGGTTTTTCAAGTTCTTCGTCGTACTTGTAGGCCTGGTCAAGTGCGTATTCTCTGAGGACGTTCCTGACCCTGTCGTACTTCTCTTCTTCTATGAACTTCTTTGCTTTTTCGTCGAACTCGTCCAGCAGTTTTCTCGTCACTTTTCATCCCCGTTGTACAGTCTTCTTGTTGTTATCTCTCCGTTGATGTTTTGCTGGAAGAGTTTCCTGGCTTCCTCAAGGTCTTCTGTCTGGCCCAGTGCCCACATCAGCTTTACGTATGCGAGCTCCGGGTGCATGTCTTCTGCCTCAATAACTCCGGCTTCCTGTATCTTTATACCTGCCTCGTATACGTCCATGTCAGTCCGGCCGTTTATACACTGTGATGCCATAACTACAGCTGTGTCCTGTGCCAGTTCCTCTATCTTCTCCAGTATCTTTTCATGGTGTCCTGTTTTCTCGTCGAAGGAGTCTACAGGCATATGGCCAAGCCCTGTACCTTCTATAACCACTCCACTGTAATCCTGTTCTATCAGGAACTCTATCTCTTCCGGTTTCATCCCTGGTCTTACGCGGAGCATGCCGACATCGGAGTCTAGCCCTGTCTTTTTCCTGTACTCTCCATTTTCTTTTGAGAAATCTGTTTTTACCTCTCCTTCAGGGTATTTGACATGTCCTACAGGTTCTGCGTTCACTGTCTGGAATGCGTCTCTTCTCGATGTATGCATCTTCCTGACTTTCTGCGCCGGCATTATCTTGCATCTGTCATCGCTGCTTGTAGCGTGCATGCATACGCCGAATCCTGTGAACTCTGTTTCTGTAAGGAACTTTGCAGCACAGTACATATTCATTTTTGCGTCTGTTGAAGGCCTGTCACTTGATCTCTGTGACCCTACTATCATAACCCCTGTATCGATGTTCTGAAGCATCAGGGATAGTGCAGCACCGGTAAATCCAAGAGTATCAGTTCCATGGCCAAGTATTATGCCGTCGTAGCCGTCTTTTACCTCGTCTATCTTCTCCGCTATATCCTGCCAGTGACCTGGTTCCATGTCCTCGGACAGCATCTGAGCCACTACATCCGAGTGGATGTTCACTTCCTCTGCCAGCTCCGGATACATACTGACAAGATCCTCCGGGTCGAAGGCCGGTTTAACGCCTCCCTCCTCGTATGAAACCCTTGAGGCGATCGTCCCTCCCGTGTGAAGAACAAGCACATCCGGCTTCTCATCACTGTACTCTACCTTCGTCCCTGCGCCTTCTCCCTGTTCCTGTTTCCCTACCAGTTCCACAGTTTCAGGTTCCAGACCTACATTGTACCCGCTTTCAAGCTTAAGATTGACTACTTCAGAGTCTCCTGTCCCGGGTTTAGGCATCAACCTTCCCTTCCGGCCGTTGACCTTGACCAGGTCACCTGTCTCTACATCTTTCTCCTCCAGAATTTTCCGGACCTCTTCAGAATACATAACGCATTTCTCGCCGGCAAGACTTAAGAAGACTTAACAGACAACGCCCTATTTAAAAAGATGTCGCCCTCAACTCTTTCTGTAAGCTTGCTAAAACCGCGAGTATTTTATCGATTTTTAGACGTGATTTTCTATGAAAGTACACACGATCGGAGGATATGAAGAAGTCGGTAAGAATATGACAGCCGTCGAAGTTGACGGCGAAGTAGTCATATTCGATATGGGCTACGACATGGAAAATGTTGTAGGCTCCGACGAACAGATAGACGAACTTACAACAAATCAAACCCTGAAAACAGGAGCAATCCCAAAAGACAAACAGATAATGGACAAGAACGTCGTGGCCATCGTCATCGGCCACGGACACCTTGACCATGTAGGAGCAATCCCGAAACTGGCAGGAGCATACGACGCACCAATCCTATGCACACCGTTCACGGAGAAGATCATCAGGCAAGGAATAGAGGACGACAGGAAGAACATCAACAACCAGATCATCTCCATGGATACAGGAGAAGAGTTCCAGATATCTGGTAAGATGGACCTGGAATTCCTGCACGTCAACCACAGTATTCCTGACGCAACTTTAAGCCTTCTCAAGACTCCTGAAGGCGACGTAATCTACGGTAACGACATGAAGTTCGACAGAAGGCCGGTTATTGGAGAAAACACTGATATCGACCGGCTGAAAGAAGCAGGAGAAGACGGCGTCAAGCTGATGATACCTGGAACCACTTCAGTGGAAGAGGACGGCAGAGTGCCACCTGAAGAAGCAGTGAAAGTCGAACTGGAGAACGTTCTGAACGCCTCTTACGAAGCAGGCGGAGCAGTCATCATCACAACCTTCTCAAGCCAGATTGCAAGGCTGAACTCGATCATAAAGGCTAACAATGGTAGAAGGAAGATTGCCTTCGTCGGAAGATCGTTGAAGGAGTACACCACGGCTGCAGAAGAAGTAGGCCTTATCGATCTTTCAGAAGTGGAAGTCGTATCCTACTTTGACGAATGTGACAGACTGATGAGCAAGGTAGACGGAGAAAGAGAGGAATGGCTTGTCGTCGCAACAGGAAACCAGGGAGAACCCGGAGCACAGATGGATAAGATCGCCTCCGGAACATACGGATTCGAGTTCAACGAAGGCGACCACGTAATCTTCTCCTCCAGGACCATCCCAACGCCGCCAAACGAGGCCAACAGGTACAACCTGGAGAAGAAACTGTCCGAACAGGGAGTCAGACTCTACAAGAACGTCCACACATCCGGCCACGCCAAGAAAGAAGACCACAGGGATTTCATCAAGTTCCTTGACCCGGAACACATCATCCCAAGCCATGGCGACATCCAGAAACTCGGAAGCTACGTTGAACTGGCCCGGGAAGAAGGATACAGCCTTGGAGAAGACGTTCACCTGTCAGAGAACGGGAAAGTCATCGAAATCGAGTAGGGATTACTACTCGATCCCCTTCTTCAATATCTCTTCTTTCTGTAAACGTTGAGTTTGTTTCAATTACGTATTTTGCAGGTTCTTCACTTCTGTAAGTTTTCAAGTTTCGAGTTGAAGCGTTAGGCTCTGGATATGCCTCCTCGATGTTGATTATTCTCCCTTTTTCGTCAACGAATATCATGTCCAGTGGGATCAACGTGTTTTTCATCCAGAACTCTCTATATTCTTCTTCCAGGAAGACAAAAAGCATTCCTTTGTTTATTGACAGCTTCTTCCTGTACATCAGTCCTTTCTCTCTTTGTCCGGGAGTGTCAGCTACTTCAACCTGAATAACAGCATCTGATTCCGGGAAGTAAACAGTGGTTGAGCCACCAAAAAACAGTCCGGCTGTTATCTGGATAGCCAGTATGAAAGGAAGGATTTTAAACGGATTCAAGTTCACAGTTAATAAAAAAGACTGATCTGATATAAACATGTATGAAACTTGAACTGGACCTCGATCCGGACAGAAAAGACACCGGACTCCTCATCACAGGCCTTTTAATCGGAATAATCCTGACAGCAGGTTTTTCCACTGCGGTTTCAAACAGCGAGGCAGCCTCCCGAAACCTTGTCAGTTTCCTGGAAAACCAGTCAGGTCAGAACCTTGAAATCATAAAAACCGAAGAAGCAGGAAAATTCTACCAGGTCGAAGTCAAAACAGCCGACAACCGGTTAAACACTTACTATACCAACGGAGAAATATTTACCGCCAACATGCAGAACATAGAACAGCTTAAAAAACGTCTAACAGAACTAGCAGATTTCCAGCAATGTCTGAAAAGATCAGGAACAGTTATGTTCGGAAACACATCACAGCAAGCCACACAGAAACAGTTCCAGATACTTGGTGGAACACAGATAGTATCTCCGATCTACCGGGACGTCTCAAACCGGTCAGTACTCACCGCCGCAGTTCAGAACGGAGTGCAGAGAGTACCTGCCTTCTACAGAAACGGAAGCATAATACAGGGAATCCAGACACCAGAACAGGTCGAAAAGTTCACAGGCTGCAAAATCAATTAAACCTGCAAACCCGCTAATATTTTCCATGAGTCTGGAAGATCAGACCTGTACGGCATGTAGAGGAGGGGTCAACCCTCTGAAAGGCGAAGACGCAAGAGAAAAACTGGAAGAACTGAACGCAAAGTGGGAGATAGTCGAAGACCACCACCTGCAGAGAGACTTCAAGTTCGAAGACTTCCAGGAAGCACTAAAATTCGTCAACCAGGTAGGAGAAATCGCTGAACAGGAAGGACACCACCCCAACATCGAATTCACCTGGGGAGAAGCCACAATCAAACTATACACCCACAAAATCGACGGCCTATACGACAACGACTTCATCATGGCCGCAAAAATCGACAAAATGCACAGAGAAAAATTCTAACACCAAAAAACCCCTCCTCCTTTCCATGGCCTCAATAATCCTCCCCAACCAGCTCTTCCCCGAACCCGTAGATGAAGTGAAGAAGTACCTTGTAGAACACAAGAGATACTTCACAGATTTTAATTTCCACAGAAAGAAGCTGGTGTTACATAGGGCGTCGATGAAGGCCTACAGCGAAGAACACGAAGTCCAGTACGTCGAGTACGACGAGGACATCGCCGAGATATTCCGGGAAGAAACCAGGATCCGGATGTACGACCCCGTCGACCACAAAGTCAGGAACCAGCTTGAAGGCCTCGCAGAAAAACACGGTACAGAACTGGTTTTTGTGGAAACCCCGGGATTCATGGCCTCCATGGAGTTCAACCGTGAATACTTCTCCTCGCACAAGTACTTCCAGTTAAACTACTACAAACAGATGCGGAAAAAGTTCCACGTACTTGTGGATGAGGATGGAAAGCCTGAAGGCGGAAAATGGAGCTTCGACCCGGAAAACAGAAAAAAGATGCCGGAGGACATCGAAAAACCGGAGATACCTCAGTTCTCATCCGAACACGTAGAAGAAGCGAAAGAATACGTCGAGGAGAACTTTTCCGACAACCCGGGTAAGATCGAGGACTTCTTCTGGCCGGTCACACGTGAACAGGCACTGGAGAACCTTGAAGACTTTCTCGAAAATAGATTGGAGAAGTTCGGCGACTACCAGGACGCCATCGACTCCGACCTCAAGTTCGGTTTCCACTCTCTGCTTTCCTCATCGATCAATATAGGCCTTATCACTCCCGAAGAAGTCGTGGAGAAGACATTAGAAGCCCATGATGAACATGATTACCCGATGAACTCTCTGGAAGGTTTCCTGCGTCAGATCATCGGCTGGCGGGAGTTCATCCGGGCGATGTACGAACTTGAGCCAGAGATGAGGAATGCCAATTTCTGGAACGCGAACAATTCTATGCCGGAGGAATTTTACACCGGTGATACAGGCCTTCCACCTGTAGATGATTCTATTCAGCATGCGTTGGATGATGCTTACTGTCATCATATCGAGCGTTTGATGGTCTTAGGTAATGTGATGCTGTTGCTGGAAATCGATCCTGACGAGGTCTACGACTGGTTTATGGAGATGTTCATCGACTCCTACGACTGGGTGATGGTGCCGAACATCTACGGCATGAGCCAGTACGCCTACACAA
>JBDGSL010000022.1:0-27839 GCA_042217555.1 Candidatus Nanohalobium sp.
CAGATCTCCGCTCATTACTGCGCCTGTTGTCATACCAAGCTTGTTACCTGTCCTTACATCAGCCATACGATCTCCTATAAACACTGAACCGGTAGGAAGATAGGTGAAGTAGTTCCTGAAGACGTCCCTGAACACTTCGCTTGGCTTACCTACAAGCTCCACCTGCGATTCATCCGTGAACTCCTTCAAAGCCTGGTTTATCGCTGCCTGATGCGGTTGCTCACCGCTTGTCTTCCTGAAAGTTCTTTCCGTCGAGCAGATGTACAGCTTGCCGCCATCTCCAAGAATATCCACGGCCTTTCTTAGCTTCGAGTAGTTAAACTGTCGGTCCAGACCAACAACTACAGCATTGGAATCCTGTGAGACCTCAATATCCCGTGCCTCAAGCTCATCGATCAAACCCTTCTCACCGACGACATAGGCACGTGTAACACCATCCCGACCAAGCTTCTCCGCAGCCACATAACCCGAAGTCAACACATCCTCCTCATCCGCAGGGAAACCCATGGAAGAAAGCTTCCTAGCATACTCACGTCGAGAAAGCAAAGTATTATCAGTATGGAAGTAATAACTCTTACCACTCTCCCTAAGAGAATCCACAAGATCCTCCGCACCGATAATACTATCATCCCAGTTCCAGATAGTCTTATCCAGATCAAAGAAAAAATCATCCAACTCATTTAACTCCTGCATAGTAAACAGTTGACAGGTCAAATCTCTTATACCTGTAAGCTGAACTGTCTGTAGACCTTACTTATTTGTATGTCCTGGCAAAAAGACTTGGTTGATGGCTTCCCGTTCTAGCAAACTGGTTGTGGTATTTCTTCTTGTCGCTTCATTCACCTCCTTTTCTTCGGCGACGGAGATAGAGTCAGGAAGTTTTCAGGTGTCTTCTACAGGTACTATCTCGGAGCAGATAGGTTTCCGCCCTGACTACATCGAGTTTATAACAGCGCAGCAGATAGAGTCGACGGATTTCTCTGAGAGAGATCCGAGGAATAATGACTGTCCGGATAACGTGAATGGTTGGTCTGAGGGATCTGTAGTATTTGACTCTTCAGGCGTTGATAAACAGTTCTCTATCGGTATGTTCCGTAACTCGGATAGCACAAACGGCCACAAAGTGGCTTCCTCCACTTCTGACGTTATAAAAAACCTGTATGTCAGTCAGGATGGTAATCAGTGTGGTAAGCTGGAGGTTTCTGTGGTTGAACCTTTAGATAAAGGCTTCAAGGTCGATGTGGAGAGCAAGTACAGTAACTATGACGAGATAGTAAGGTATAAAGCGTATCAGTTCCCGGACAACATGGAGTTTGATGCAGGAATGGTGAAAATAAGCTCTGAAGGATCTTTTGACGTTAATCTAGGCTTTCAACCGGCTAATCTGCATGTAAGATCAGGGCAGCAGATATCCGGTAAGGATGTAAATAAGAGGTACTGGAGAAGTTCTATGGGCCGTTCCAAGGGTTATGCAACACTGGATGAAAACGGCAATGTTATTTCTCAGCAGTCTATAGGAACTGCGTCCAGTTCTGATTCGACCAACGCTCACAGGAGTATAGCGAGCGATAATTATATTCTGAACACTGTATACGTGGATCAGAATGCTAATGTGAAGGGAAGACTGAGAGCAAAGATTACTGGAGCTGACGGAAGTGGTTTTACCATGCAGGTTGATGATAAGTGGAGTGGTACGGACGAAGTTTTTCTCTACCGTGCCTGGGGTTTCAGCTACTATGACTTCGATATAGGTTACAAAGTTGTCGACACGGAAGGGACAAAGTCCTTTACCACTGGCTTTGAGCCGGATGCGATCGATTTCTACGCCGAGCAGCAGATCGACAGTATCAACCAAGAGGTCGTAACTCCGAAGAACAGCGGATGCGACAACGCGGGAGGATGGAGCAACGGTTTCTATGAGACAGATGACAACAGGCAGTGGGCTTTAGCTACTGGTAGGACTTCTGACTCTCAGAACTCTCACAGGTATGGATCCACAACTTCCTACTCAATCTTCAACCTTTACGCAGGCCACAACGGCGGTGACTGTGGTAACTTCAAAGGTTCAGTTACCTCAACGGACAGCAATGGTTTCAATATGGATTTCAGTTTTGACAGTGGTTTTGACAGTAACTACGACAAGGAGATGGTATACTACAGGGCATTCAACTTCAGGCTTGCTCCTCCTCAGGTAACCAGCTTAAAGTTCTACAACTCAACTACAGGACACGCATTTGGACTGGAAGCTAACGTAAGCGAGGGATCAAACGATGTCAATAGCTGTGACATAACAGCCAGCAGCGATAACGGAAATGAAGCTACTTACTCAGGTACTGTATCCAAGATAAACTCTACGCACTCGACATGCAAGTATGAGTGGATAAGATATGACGATAACTCTCAGTGGAAGAACCGTCACGATAACTCAGCGGAACTTCTGAACCTTACCGTAGAGATAAATGTTTCAGACGTTGACGGCCTTAACTCCCAGGAAAAAGGGTATAACACCTTCCCGGAAAACAGGCCTGTCGTGCAAGACATTTCGTTCAGTAACTATACTGATATACACGCTTTCAATGTCACGGCTGAACTTCAGGATCCTGATGCATCTAACCCTGATGAGATAGAGTCGTGTCGTATGACTTTTTCAGATGGTGAAGGGAACGACGTAACGGTTTCACCAACAGTCAACTACGGGTTTGGTGACAGGGATCAGGCAAGCTGTTCTTACAGCAACGTTAACTCCTCGATGCCCTATCCTTCCGGCCTTGATTCAGGTTTCCAGGTAGATGAAAGTATAGACGTAGAGGTCAACGTTACTGATCATCACGGCAACAGCAGTCAGAAAACTGAAAGCAATACTGTACCTAACTCCGTTCCTTTCCCGGAAGATCCAGAGCCTCGTGACAGTGCACAGGTAACTTCGTTCCCTGTGATCCTCAACGCTACTGTCAGAGACAGGGAAGGAGACAGTATAAATGCCACAATTTACAACATGTCGGGTGCTGAACTTGATTCTGAGCACAACCTCGGTACAGGAGATAAGGTAGACGCGGTATACGACCTGCCTGAGGCCAGGAACACTGACTACACCTGGAAAGTGGAATTAAAGGATCGCTGGAGCGCTAGGAATACGACTTTTGAGTTTACGAAGGTGATTGGCAGGGCTTATAGGAGTGTGGTTGAGGTTGAGTTGAATTATTCTTCGATGATTGTGAATGCTGGTTCGAACAGGTATGTGGATTTGACAGTGAGGAATCATGTGGATGAGAAGGATCTTACTGTTAATCTTACCGGTGTTGAGGCCGAGTTTCTTGATGGTTCGACGGTTAAACGGTTTCCTGGGTTCCCTGCTTCGTCAAGCAAGAGTTTTACGGTCAGGGTGACGCCTGACAGCGTTACAGATAAGGATTTGAAGGTGGTTGTTGAGAACAATGAGCTTGGTGTAGATACGACGGAGACTGTGCCGGTAACTGTTTTGCCTGGTACTACGGAGGAGAGAACTGTTCCGGGTGTAGGCTGGTACCAGTTACTGTTCCTGACGGTTTTTTCTACAGTTCTTTATTCTGCAGTACTCTGACGATATATCCGGCGACACGGTTCCTCAATCTCTTGGATTCGAATTCTCCTGTCTCCTTAAGTGCTTCCTTGTTTTCATTGAAGTCCTCTGAGAATCTTTCCTCGTCTGCATCAACCAGATCCTGTGCAAGACGCTTGACGTAAGTCTGTCTTACTCTTCCCATACATTGACTAGCGGTGATTAAAGTTTCTTAAACCCTCCTGCTTTAAACCTGTGAAGAACCAAACAAAAATGGTGTTATGACAAATATCAGGAGACTGGTGCTTGACGTACTTAAACCACATCAGCCGTCGATAACAGAGTTCGCACAGGAAACAGAAGGGATAAATGGTGTGGGGGGTGTGAACGCCAAACTGCTTGAGATCGATGAAGAAGTACAGAACAGTGACTTCATCTCCGAGCTGAAGCACGGAGCTTCGTTCCATTCTACCCTTCCAGTCCAAGATTGAGGTATTAAACGAACAAAGTGCCGTGAAGCGTCACGGACGCTTCCATAAGCATTTGTCTGACGGGTTTTCCACTACCTGCAACCAGCTTACATCTTTTTAGAGGCTGGATTCAACGGTGTGAAATTTAGAGCCGAGTCACAAACGGCTCGATTCCAGAGCCTTGCCCAAATATCCAACTCGGACAAAGCCTGCTGCCTGAAACTCTTGGCTGTTTCCAGACTCGGCATATAAGGCTCGGAATCTTTCTATACGGTAGATATTGCCAAACTTTTTTACTTTTTGTCGGGCTGTATCTCCCACCTAAAGGAAGGAGATTTAGCCCTGTCCAAACTATTTAAACTGACGGTAGAAGGAGAGGATATAAGTGAGGAAAAAGTTAAAGATTCGGTTGAAGGTCTCGGCGGCAGCATCCACAGCATCGACGAAATAGTATGTGGCAACAAAATGGTAGAACAGGTTGAAACACCGCAGGACGGATGATACAGGAACTCAGGGAAAACTGGCAGCGGGAGGAAGTAAGAAGTATATCCCGCAGATACTTCATCTCCAACGGGTTCGATGGAACACTTACGGCAACAGGAGTAACAGTCGGTTCCTTCCTCTCAGGTGTTCCAGATGGTTTAACTGTTTTCAAGGTCGGGGTAGGTGCAGGTATCGGACTGGCAACTTCCGGAGTATGGAGCGTCTGGGAGATAGAAAAAGCAGAGAAACTGGCTCGGCTACACGACCTTGAAGACTCCATGATGGAGGAGTTGGAAGGCACGGAAGTCCACAGGAAAAAAGAGCAGGGAAGAATAATAAACTCGCTCAGCAGCGGCCTAGGACCGGTCATAGGAGTAATGATACCTATACTGCCATTCCTCCTAGAAGGCAGCGTCCTGAACATGCTTCAGGCAACTATCGCATCGGTAATCCTGGCAGTCCTCTTACTCGGAGCCTTCGGAGCCTATATGGCGAAAATATCTCGGCAAAAAATCTTTAGAGCTGCCGCAAGGATGGGCCTAGCTGGATTAGTTGTGGCCATGCTGAACATCATTCTCCCCGGATAGCCCGCTGCAAACTACTCTTAGTAAACTCGAACCCTTCCTTCAGCAAAGTAGTATTGACTGAACCAGAAAAGTACAGGCCGAAGACAGGTACTTCCACGTCTCCTTCAACAATCCGGTAAATACGCTGCTATCAGGACACGGCTGGAAAAGGTGATTTAAAGTGTGTAAAAGGTGTATTTGATTCACACGAAGAGTTCAAGAATATAGTTCTGAATAAGAGGTTTTAGTCCATTATTGTTCATAGAACTCTCCGCTCTTCCTCTGTTCCTGATCTTTCTGGCTTCCTGGTTTGTTGGCACGCGGCCTCCCTGACTCCGGGTCTTTTCTGAAGGTTATCTCTACTTCTTCCAGGAAGTCGTTCATCGCGTCCTCTATCCTCACAGGTTTGGTTGATTTCCCGTGTTTCCCGGTTTTTCCTTTGAAGACCATTCCTCTGTCGGCGATGTAGTCAAGGAGCAGTAGGTCGTGGTCGATGACGAGTAGCGGTTTTTCTGTCTTCCGTGCGAACCTCTTCAAGGTCTTTCCCAGTTCTACTCTGGATTCCACGTCGAGGTAGGCTGAGGGCTCGTCCAGGAGGTACAGGTCGGCGTCCTTCGCCAGACACATCGCGATGCCGACCCTCTGAAGCTCTCCACCGGAAAGTTCGCTTAACTTCTGCTCGTACAGCGGTTCCAGCGTTAAGGGTTCTGCGATACGTGTCTCGAACTTCCTGCTGTCAGGGTTCGCGACTTCCCGCAGTGCTGTCTCTACTGTCTGGTCTCCTGCCTCAAGGTACTGAGGCTTGTAGCTGATATCTATGTCTAGTGACTCTCCTGTGTCTGGGTCGATGGCGCCTGCCAGCATCTTTGCGAAAACCGTCTTTCCGAGGCCGTTCTCTCCGAAGATCGCGAGTATCTCTTCCTCATGTATGCTTCCTTCCTGTGTTTCCAGTTCGAACTCGTTCTCTCCGAAGTCTTTAGTGAACTGCGGGAACTTTGCGACCACTGGCTTGTTTTCTACCTGGCTTCTCTTGCTTCTGTCAAACGTTATCTCGTCGCTTCTGATCCTGATATTATCGCTGGGAAGGTATCCTTCCAGGTACCGGTTTACTCCTTCCTTGCTGCTTAGTGCGTTGGAAACCATTCCGTAGCTTCCGGGATCGCCGAAGAATATATTTATCCTGTCCGATATAAGGTCGAGTGTGGCCAGGTCGTGCTCTACAGCCAGTACAGGCCTGTCTTCTGAAAGTTTTCTGATTTCCTGTCCCATGTTCAACCTCTGCTTGACGTCGAGGAAGGAAGACGGCTCGTCTATCATGTAGATATCCGCCTCTTTAAGCACTGTTGAGGCGATCGCCACTCTCTGTAATTCTCCTCCGGAAAGATGCTCTACCTCTCTGTCCAGAAGCTTCTTGATGTCGAGCTGCTCCGCTACTTCCTCCACTTCTTTCCTCTCAGCCACTCCTTCAAGAAGTTTCTGAACCTTTCCGTCGTATGCTTTCGGTATGTCCTCAACTTTCTGAGGTTTGAACGCGGCTTCTACATTGTCTTCCGCCAGTTTGTCGAAATGGTTCTGCAGGTCGGTTCCCCGATATCTTTCCTGTATCTCGCTCCATTCAGGAGGTTTTTCGAAGTTTCCCAGGTTGGGTTTGATGTCTCCTGCCAGTATCTTCAGTGCCACCGACTTTCCTGTACCGTTCTCTCCTATTATCCCGACCACGCTTCCCTCATCTGGTGCCGGCAGTCCGTACAGTCTGAAGGAGTTGTCGTGGAACTGGTGGACTTTCTCTCCTTCCTCGGCCGGAAGCTGTATCATTTTGATGGCGTCTTCGTAGGGATACTTGTTGATCGCCATCTTGTGCGCCTCCATCACATCCTCTTCGTCGATGTGAAGCTCCTCATTTTCGTCTATGTAGAAGCCTCCTTCCTTTCCTGCCCTGTTGAGAGGATCGTAGTTTATGACTGTCTCGCGTGCCAGGTCCGGCTCTATCTTGTCCTGGTCGATAACTACCACGAACCTGTCGCTGTTTTTCTCCGATGCCATAACTGGAAGTTTACCTCAAAGAATTAAAGTTCTAGTTCAGCGGCCGACTTCTTGACTGTAGTTCAGATATGTCGAAGTCAAGTGCTGCACGATATGAACTGTCTCTTATATCTTCGAAGTCTTCATCGGTTACGGGTATGCTGAATGGGCCGAGATCAGGAACGTGTTTCCATACTCCCCCGTCTTCTTGGTTGTATCCGGGCAGCATATCGGCGAATGTTCTAACAGCGTTCTTCGTGTCTATGGCTTCTTCCAGTATAGACTGTATAGAGTTTTCAGGTTCGATTACTTGTACTTCTTCCACTCTGTCTGTTATTTCATCGCTGTCTCCGCCAGGTATAAGGCCGACTCCAGATAGGTTATGAGGGAGGTGTACATGGTGATCCTGTTCTGGAATAAGAGGTATATCCTCTTCTCGGGACAGGTCGTAGACTGAGGTATCGCTTCCCACTTCTCCTGTTGCCATACTGTCTAGCACACCGTAAGCGTGTGTTTCGGGCAGGAAAAGTTGAGCCTCAGAATCCTGGCCGATATCTATTACATCTTCAATAATATCTTCTTCCATTCCAAAATCCATGAAATATGGATGTGCTGGATGTATGTAATCTGATCTATCGGCAAGCCATTCCATGTCATCGGAATTTAAGTTGAGGTAATCTTCCTCGTCATTTATAGGTAGGCCAGCCGCTATGATGTGGTTCTGATTGTCTTTGTAAGATGCTTCAACACCATTCCATACAGTTACCTCTGAGCCTCCTTGTTCCAGGTTTAGGGAATTCTCGTTTAGAGTGTAATTGCCTCCATCTCTTTCAATGTCTCTTCCCAGTTCCTTGTACCAGTCCTCGCCGTTGGTAGAGAAGTGCTCCGTGACTACGATAGCTGCCTTCTGCCCTTCATCCAGCTCTTCTGCTATCTTAGCAGGAGAACCGTGATGGTTTACCGCAGTGAAGTCCCTCAATCTTTCATGATATGTTGACTCTTTGGTATGAAAGTGGTTGAGAAAGACTGTATTACACTGATTTTCGGAGAGGCTCATACATGTTACTTAGTGGTAGTAACTTATAATTCTTTGGTTAAAAAGAGAGGGCTATACCTAAATTGTTTCCTGGGATGGAAGTAGAAAAATACTTAGTTGAGCTTCCTGCTTCTTTCTTTCAAGTTTTCTATATCTATGTTTTCAAGTTCAGAAGAATAATACTTGTCTCTCCATGACTCCAGTTCCTTTGTCCCGTATGGGAACGTTAGTTTCTTCCAGAGGCTTTTCCATTCTATGTAGTTCGGTAACTGGTCAGCGAAAGTCCTTCCTGCACGGAAAAGATCTCGGAATGTATCTCTCCTTCTAGGTTCGATGACGTTCATGTCTTCAATTTCTTTCACCGGTATCTGTCCTTCTTCCAATGCCTCTATAGCTGAGTCTTTCAGTAATCCGATTCCGCCCAGTCCACTGGGAAGATGAACGTGGTGATCATGTTCTAGGATAATAGGTGCGTCATATCTCTTAGCAAGCTCTTTTACATCTAAATCGTTCTTCTTCTCTCCTCGTGCCTGCCTATCAATCCTGACGTTGTATGCATAGGTATAAGGTATGAACAACTTGGCAGAAGATCTTTGTATAGTCCTGATTACTTCATCTAGTTCATCCAAGCTCATTCTGAACTCACCTAGGAAAGGGTGAGCCGGGTGGGCATAGGCTGTTTCTTTAAGCGCTTCTGAGAGCTTTTCCCTGTCAATGTTATAGTAATTCTCTTTTTCTTCCAGTTTCAGCCCTGATAGGACTATATGCTTGTCTCTTTGTTTGTAGGATGCTTCTACGCCGTTGATTATGGCTATTTTGCTGCCTTCATGTTCCATTATCAGGCTTCTTTCTCTCATCCTGTAACTGCCGCCTAGTTTTTCAGCCTTCTCTCCGAGCTCTCTAAAGAAATCTTCTCCGTTTGTTCTGTAATGTTCTGTTAGTGAGATGACTGCTTTCTGGTCTTCGTCTAGTTTCTCTAGTATCTTCAGTGGATCGCCGAGATGGTTGATTCCCTTCCATTCTGGTTCATCTGTCAGCTCTTTGACGTACTCTGTAGATTTGTCGGTGTGGAAGTGGTGCAAGAAAAGAGTGTTTCTTTTTTCTTGACTCATGGGATTAGTTAGGAAAGATAGAGATTAAAAGAAAATGTGGGGGATTACTCGAAGCTGAGTTGGTAGTAGGTGTCTGTGATTGTCTTGATGATGTCTTCGAGCTCCTCTACGGACATGTTGATCTTTCCTTCGTACTCTTCGTCGACTACTACCTTCTTGTGTTCTCCTTCAGGTGAGAAGACGGTGTTGACGGATTCTATCTCCGCAGGGCTCAATAGTCCTTTGATTACTTCTCTGTCGCTGTCGCTTTTCTCTACAACTCTGATGCTTTTGTCGATCTCCTCTGCGACTTTCTTGACAATCTCTCCGCTTCTTCCCACGACCTTGGCTCCGTCTCCCTCTGCTGTTACTATCACTACTACGTTTTCAGTGTCGTAAATGTTCAGGATTTCACTGTCTCTCAGCGAGCCGTACTCCTCACTGAGTTCCTTGAGTTTTCTTGATATCTTGATTTCAAGCTCGTTTATCTCTCCTTTTTCTTTTTTCTCCTCGCAGTTGCTGCAGAGGACGTCGCTCTTAAGACATACGTTACATATTGGCGCCTTCATGTATTTACGTCGCGTTGTGAAAAATTAAATAGGTGGAGATTTACGGCCTCTGTTTCCTCCATACGTGAAGGATCTGCCGGACTGATTCGGCTAACGCCATCAAAGCCAGCAAACTGTAACCGTAGAACAACACATAATGGTTGAAGAACGACAGTAGAAGCGTAACGGTCAATACAGTTATTCTCTCAGGACGTCCAAATAGTTCAGAGTACTTGACACTGGTTTTGTCATGTAGCTCCCATGAAAAAGACTGTCGAAAACCTACAGCGGCCAGTGCCAGCAGTATAGGCCATGAAGTGCTTACAACCAGAGCGCCTGCTGCTATACCTGTAAACTCTATAAGATTGCCGCCGACAGCGTGAAGTATCCTGGCGCCTACAGTTCTACCTCTCAACCTGGCCAGGTGGTCCTGCCTCCGATACAGAAGATAGGATAGACCTGTCGCTATCCCGAACACCAGCGAGTTGTGTCTGATTGTGCCGTAGGCCAGCCCCAGGGACAGGACTGAAAGCGATACCAGGGCCCAGTGATAGTATCTGGTTCTCACAGAAAACGTTTCTACAGTTAAGTATTAACACTTTTTCCCTTTTTGATTTAGAAAGCAAGAAAAGTCCCTTCTGGAGAGAAAAAAGGTTTTCCGGGCGTTCTACAGGCTTCCAGTAAAGGGACTTTGAGAGGTATTCCCGGGAAAAAAGGGGGGGGGAAGGGGAGTGTTCTGATTTTTTCTCCGGGAAACCACTTCTGTAGTCCACTGGAAAACCTACTTGCCCGTCCATTCTCTCCAGATGGGACCGTTGAAATATCTGTTTTTAAGGATTTTGGAGGAGTCCCGGCGGAACACAAAAGGGGGGGAGGGGAGTTTTTTGTCTTCGCCCGGACTCCTCCTAACATGACGACGAAAGCCGGAGACTTTCTGGAGTCGAAGACTTCTCAGTCTTCTGTGCCGAGAAACCTGTCAAGGTTTCGGCCCAGGAAAATCTCCGATTTTCGTACTTTTCAGGCCCTTGCAGGACCTCTTTGAAGCCTAAGGCTTCCATTGGTGGAAAATCCTTTCCGGATTTTCTGTTAAGCAGGAGACCTCCGATCTTCAGTTTTTTCGAAATTTGGAGGCTTTCTAGTTTACTTCATGACTTCAAGTCCGAGGTCGTTGACGTCTCCTTCTACCTGGGTTTCTTCTGATTCGTCCAGGTCTCCGAGGACGTAAGGGCTCTCGACTCCTGTGATGATGGAGATGACCTGCAGTTTGCCCTGAAGTTCTTCCTTCACTCGTGCACCCCAGATTGTCTGTGCCTGGCTGTCAAGCTTTTTCTTGACGTGCTGGCCGACCTCGTTGATCTCGTTCAGGGTCAGGTCGTTGCCTCCTGCTACGTGAAGCAGTGCTCCGTTTGCACCGTCGAAGTTGACGTCGAGCAAGGGGTTGGAGAGTGCTTCGTGGATCGCTTCTTGGCCCTTGTTGTTCGTGTCTGACTCTCCGTATCCTACTACTGCGACTCCTCCATCGTTCATGATGGCCTGTACATCGGCGTAGTCCAGGTTGACGAGCGAAGGTTTGCTGATTGTCTCCGTGATTCCTTTGATCATCGTGGTGATCAGTTCGTCTGCGACTCCGAACGCCTGGTCGAGTGGCATGTCGCCTGCGATGTCAAGTAGTTTGTCGTTTTCGATTACGATTGCCGTGTCGACGTGCTGCCTGAGCTGGTAGAGTCCGTCCTCTGCCTTGGACATTCTTGCGCCTTCGATCTCGAAAGGCATTGTCACTGTTCCGATTACGATGCAGTCCTCTTTCTTTGCGATCTCGGCCAGTACAGGTGAAACACCTGTGCCTGTACCTCCTCCGAGTCCTGCCGTCAGGAATACCATGTCGGCGTCCTTGAACAGGTTACGCAGTTCCGCTCTGTTCTCTTCTGCTGCACGTGCACCTTTCTCCGGTTCTCCACCGGCTCCAAGCCCACGGGTAAGATCTTTACCCACCAGTATCTTCCTGTCGGCCGATGACATCTCTAGGTGCTGCTTGTCGGTGTTGATCGCGACTGTTTCAGCTCCCTCCACATCCTTGTTCTGGATACGGGTAACCTGGTTGTTTCCAGCACCTCCAGCACCAACCACCAGGATCTTGGCATCTTTCACATCATCAAGGTTTTCCGAGGTTTTGCCGTCGTCTTCTGCGTTGTCAATTATAGATTCCATTGTAGTACCAGCCTGCGATATAGCATAACCTTTTTAAGTGCAGAGACCTAACTCTACTTATAGAAAGACTGAGTCTTGCCCAAGACTCGATACATTCGATACTTGCCTAAATACTGACTCGAACTTTGCCCAAAGTTCGAACGAATCAAACTGTTTACTCGCAAGTCCCAATCGTTTCAACTCGTGCCCGCGAGTCGAAACACGTATTCAGGTCGTCCCGCCCAAAGGACGAACAAATCTTGCTTATACTAACATTCTCAAGACTCCTTTATAAATCTTCTGTCGTTTCCGCTGTTTCACATCTCAACCTGTGGAACCGTTTCTAACAGTTCACAGATACATTTATCGAACTACTTAGAAGCTGGCAACTTCAAGGAAAGGTCCAGGTTCTAAAAACATTTAGCTCCAACATGAATAACATGGTAGACGCCGAACAAGTGGAAGAAGTCGCGGAAAACGCAAGGATAAACATAGACAGGGAAGAAGCCGAGAACTTCTCCGAAGAGTTCGAGGAGATACTTGAAAAATTCAACCAACTCGACCAGATTGACACAGAAGACGTAGAACCGGCCTTCCACCCGGTAGACATAGAACCGGAAACCAGGGAAGACGAAAAAGAGAAGACACTGCAGGAAGAAGACGTCTTCCGAAACACGGAAAACAGAGAAAACGGCTTCTTTAAAGGCCCAAGCGCATGAAGTGAACTCTAAATGAAACTAGGGATAATCTCCGACACCCACGACAACTTTGACGTGATCAGTGAAGCAGTAGACTTCTTTGAAACTGAAAACTGTGACAAAGTAATCCACTGCGGTGACATGATCTGTCCTGCTGCAGCAGAACTCTTCGACGCCGACTTCGATTTCCACGCCGTCAAAGGAAACAATGACGGAGAATGGAAGCTAAAAGAAACAGTTGAACGGTTTGGAAACTGGATGGGCAACACAGGAGAACTGGAGATAGACGGAGAAAAGATAGCAGTATACCACGGAACAGACGAAGAAATCGCCGACTCACTGACTCGATCAGAGAAATACAGTTACGTGTTCAGAGGACACACTCACAGAAAAAACGTGAAAGAAAAAGGAAAAACAGTAGAAATAAACCCTGGCGGCGTCAAACTACCTTTCCAGGACGAAAAAATCCATGTAGTAACACTCAACACAGAAAACCAGGAATTCAAATTTCACGAAATAACATGAAACTGGAATGCCCGGAATGCGGAGGAAAAATGGCCTTCAACGGCTACCGCCCACTATTCCCCACATGCACCCGGTGTGGAAAAACACTTCACATAGAAAAATGTCGGAAAAACCAGTAAAAACTGCTCTAATCTCCAATCCACTTCTTTAAACTCTTTTCAAACAACCTCAAAAACTCTTCCTACCTGTCTCTACCTCTATTTCATCTTCAAGATTGGAAGAATCTTTTACAGAGAAAAAAAGAGGCTTTGCACAATAAAGGTATCTATTCTTGTGCAAGAATTTCGTCTGCACAATTTTCGAAATCTGGCTGAATGCCAAGAGTATGTGCTGCCTTTATCAGGACAAGAATGTTGTGGGCAACACACTTGGTCAATATCTCATTTCTCTGGCTGACTGGTTTCCTATTATTGAGCTTCACACCGAACTTCCGTTTCAGCATCGCAAAGGCTGACTCTACATTTACTTCTCTGATGGTAATGTCGCTTAAACTCGTCTCGATGATTCTTGAAGTAGTCATACATTTCCGACCAAATTCTTGAGCCATCAGCGTTTCCAGTCGTGTTTTCCTTGAACGGTATAAACGGAATCATTCCGTTTTCTTTGGCTGCTTCTAAGTTCGCCCTACTGCTGTAAGCCTTGTCTGCTGAAACCTCTCGTATCTCAAAATGCTTTGCAGTATTTTCGATCAGTTCTTCGAACTCTGGACTGTCGTGGTTTTTCCCTTTTGTAACCTCTGCCTGTGATAATTATTGGTTTCTGTACCTGATGCTATATGAGCCTTCAAGAATTTGTCTGGGAAACAGCCAAAGACAGACTCGAAGACCTCTGGGAAGATCACTACATCGAAAGAGAAGACAAAGGAAACAGCATAGAATGGTGGATTGAAGAGTAATTATTTTTCAGCCAGAAAATCAGCGTGGATCCCTTTATCTTCCTTGAATACAGGATATTGAGACCTCAAGGTTCGAGCCTGTTTAACCGACCATTCATTCCTAAGTCCAAGTTTCTTGGCCGCCTTCATCATAGGAACGCCTATAAGACCTAAAGCACGCATCTTTTCAGCCGACGGCTTTATTCTATCCCAGTGATCTACCATATCAATTTCGGTAAACCCTGTATCTCTCATCATCTCTTCAAATTCTTCATAATTTCTTCCTTCTGGTAAAGCCCAGCCTTCCAAAACATCTTCAATCTGCTTTTGGTCCTTTAAGGAATAATCTTGGACTTCAGGATTTTCTAAATCATAAGTTTCTCCAGTAAGCCAACCGTCAGATACCAAGATATTTCCTTCATCGTTAAGAACTCGATATGCTTCTTTTAGAAAATCTTCTTTTGAGTCAGAGTGCGAAACAGTTTCAATAGCAGCTATAGAATCAAAACTTTCTGAGTCGAATGGAAGATTATGGAAGTCTCCCTGTAAAAATTCAGTAGAGTCTTCAGTTCCTTTATTTCTGCTCATCTTTCTGGCTTTTCTGATGTGTCTATTGTTTAGGTCGAGACCGTAAATCTCTGCATCTGTGTTTTCAGCCAGAAAGTTCGAAAATCCTCCTTTACCGCATCCGACAACTAGGACTTTATCTTCAGGAGAGATATCTAATCTGTCCTGGTAATGCTGGTTGGAGTTCTCTATTGCTGTAGAATTGATATAGGAATCAAAACCGTAGTGCATCGTATCGTTACTCCAGAAAAACTCGTAGTCAAAGGCTGTAGAATCATATAAGTCATTAATGTCTTCAGAATCCATAGGCTGTTTAGGGATAAATAATAATTTAAAATTGGTTTGTATTTTGCTACTTATGGATGGACACGATATAGTGGTTGTTGGTGCTGGACCTGCGGGTCTGCAGTATGCCAGAGAACTTGCCGATGAGTATGATGTGGCTATTTATGAAAAAGATTCTGATATAACTGAAAGGAAGAAGTCTACAGGCGGAACATTTCCAGAAATGATGGATGAATTTGATATTCCTGAAAGCCTTGCTATGGCGGAAACCGATGAAGTAGTTTTTACATCCCCTAATTCCGAATCAAGAGTAGATGTAGACGGATATGTATTAGAATACGGAGACTTTCTCGAATACCTCTCTGAAGAAGCTCAAAATCAAGGAGCAGAACTAAATTTAGACTCAAATGTTACAGGTTACAACACAGATACAAAAGGTGATATAAACTCCATTAATGTAGACGGGAGAGAGGTTAAAGCAGATTTATTTGTTGATGCTTCTGGACCTGAAGCAGTAATCGCACGAGATTACCTCGGTTTAAATCCAAATGAAGACGATAGATGGATAGGGGTAGAGCAGGAGCTACGAGGAGGAGATTATGATGGACAGATGGTGTTCGAGTTTGGTGATGTAGCTCTTGGAGGCTATGCTTGGGCCTTTGATGCAGGAGAAAACACCAAAGTAGGAGTTTGCTGGTCTAAAGAGTTTTTCAGTAAACAGGGAGGCGAAGGAACACTTCAAGACTACCTGCAAGACTGGATAGCACAACTCGAACTTGAAAATAACAGCGTGGAAGAAGTTCACGCAGGAAGTGCGTTCTCGTATCCGTTTGATGTAGATAGGTCTGGCGATAGATTCCTTGCAGTAGGGGATACTGTGGCAAGTATTAATCCTCTGCTTTTGGAGGGTATAAGACCGGGTATGCAGTCTGCAAGGTACGCCGCAGAGATAACAGATCAAGCTATGGAACAAAGTGACTTATCTGTGAGAAACTTGCAGAGATACGACCAAAAATGGGACGAAGAAAAAGGCAAGAGCTTTAGAAAACAAAAACTTGCCCAAGAGCTTATCTACCAGCTTGATGAAGAGAGACTGGACCAGACTATTGAAAATGTAGGCAAACTTGATGATGAATTAGTAGAAGACTTTGTCCACTACGATCTTAACTTGCGAGATATGTGGAAAATTTATCCTTCGCTTAAAGCAAGAGATTTGGTTAGAGTTGGAAGATTCCTATCTAAATAGGCGATTAGAAATCTTCAAGGTTTCTTTCTCCTAAATCTTCTTTTCTGTCCAGAAACTTATCCTTCAGTGATTGGCTTAATGCTCCGAATAGCTGTGTAAAGTGGCTTTCTCCTGCTTGTTCTGCATCCTTCTTGAAACGGTCGAAGCTGGCAGCCAATTTCAAAGCCGATTATTTGTCGGCAGAATCGAGCCTTTCAGCCGCCTTCTCCAAGAAAAATGTTTCAATTTCTGCCTTTCTGTCTCGGTCTTCGGTTTCCAGTAGTTCCTCGAACTTGTCCTGCATATCTCTGAATTATTGTGCAAACCTTGTTATTTTTGTGCGATTTTTGTGCAGAAAGGGAGGGTTTGTGCAAGCCAAAAAAAGAGAAAGGTTTTTTTGGGGGTGGTAGGATTTGAACCCACAACCTACCGCTTTCTCCGGGAACTTCTGAAAGTTCCATCATCAGAAGCCATGACAAGCATGGCTTACAGGGATGTAATCATCGGAACACGAAGATCCGAAAGATCTTCTCGAACTGACACGCAGAAGCGAGCCAGTGTTCCTCATCCCTCCAGTTCGCGTAACAGGGTAAGAGATGGTTCCTGAGAACCATCAGGTACTGTCGACCTGCTCCAAACCACGTTGCGGTTTGTGTGAATCCAGAAAATCCTTCTCAGGATTTTCGTCTGCTACGGTAGTCGCTGGAGGCGGTCGCTCTCCCAGGTTGAGCTACACCCCCTCTCTCTTTCTTTTTTTCTTCCTGTGTTTGTGGAGTTGTTGGCTAGTTTTATATTATGTTGATTGTCTGGTCTGTGATTTTGTATGTGGTTGCTGTTGCCATGATTAGGATTCCGGCGATGGTGAGTGGCATTGATGGTGTGGCGATGGCTGCTGTGATTCCTGAGAGCATGCTGGGGAATGCGTTTCCGAGCGCTCTGATGCTTTGGTTGGTGCCGAGTGCGAGACCCTGGTTTTTTTCACTGGCTTTGTTTGAGACCAGTGTGTTTAGGCTGATCTGTGTTATGGAGTTGTTGAATGAGAACAGTGTTACTACTGCCATGAATGCTGTCAGGGAGTTTGGTATGGGTTGGAGGAAGATGAAGAGTCCTGTGAGGAAGAGTGTTATCGGCATGACGTTTTCTTCCCTGTATCTGGTGAACAGTTGCGGAACTATGATTCCCTGGCCTATTATAAGCAGTATTCCGATGTAGAGGAAGAAGTTACCGGTTTGGAACTGTGTGAATCCGAAGTTTTTGACGAGGTAGACCGGTATGAAGGTTGTGAAGAATGCAAAACCTGAGAAGTAGAAGAAGTTGGCGGTGAAAAGCTTTTTCAGGCCTGGAAGTGTCAGTCCTTTCTTTAACTGGGTTAATGGTTTCAACCAGTCTATATGCTTGTCTTCCATTGGACTGGTCTCCTTGAGTGAAATCCTTACGTATACAAGTGAAAGTGCTGAAAGCAGGGCTGCGAACCAGAATGGGAATGAGGCGGAGAAGAAGGGTAGGAAGTCGGATGACAGGAATCCTCCGAGGAAAGGCCCCAGGATAAAGCCTATTCCGTATGCCATGCCTATTATACCGAAGTTTTTGGACTTGTTGCTGTCTTCCGTCACGTCTGCGATAGTTGCCTGGGCTACAGAGATAAGGCCTCCTGTTAGACCGTTGACTATCCGGGAAATGAATAGGACTGCTATGTTACCCAGGGTTATGCCTACTGCGAATATAACAGATGCCAGTACTGTTCCCAGTATCGAGATCTGTATGGTCTTTCTTCTCCCGTATATGTCGCTTATTTCGCCGAGTATAGGGGTAGAAACAAACTGTGAAAGCGGGTAAAGACCTATCAGCAGTCCTAACAGTATGTATCCGGTCTGTATGGACAGGTTTTCTGGAAGCATGAAGAACCCTGAACCGGGCTCTGTCAGGAGAAGAGGTACTATAGGAAGCAGTATACCGAAGCTTATAACCTCTGCAACGATAGTAGGGAAAAGGGTACGGATAACTTTTGAACTACTCATGGAAAACAGGTTCTCCCACAAGTTATTTCAAACCGGCGAGAAACATAAAAACCGATTTAAAAACTGGAGCCAATCACCTGGTGTGAAGATAACGGAAAAAGACGGGATACACATACACGGCGAGAAAAAGGTTGTGGCTGACTCAAGAAACAGTAAGGGAGATATCAACTTTGTTTCCCACGCACACTTCGATCACATGCACCGGTCGGACACAAAGGTGGTGGCCTCAGAGCTTACAGCAAAGCTGGCCGAAGCCCGTTCAGATGAAACGGTGCAGAGGACGGAATCAGAGAATTTAGAGCTTATCCCGTCTGGACACATACTTGGAAGTTCCTCGGCGTTGATCAAAGGTGAGGAAGATGTTCTCTACACAGGCGATGTATCACTAAGGGATAGAGTGTATCTTGATGGATTTAAACCGGTTTCTGCAGATATACTGGTAGTTGAGTCAACTTACGGTATACCGGCGTACAGGTTCCCTGAGCAACAAGTTATAGAAAACAGGATAAAGGACTTTATCCGGGATGAGGACTCTCCTCTGATCCTGTTCGGCTACTCTCTCGGTAAGGCTCAGAAGATACAGAAACTTGTCGAAGAAGCTACAGAAAGACCGGTCCTGGCGCATGAATCCGTCAAGAAGATGAACGATGTGGTAGAAGAAGCCACAGACATGAATTTCTCCGCTATTCCCTACGGAGAAAACAAGGAGCTGATGGAAGAAAATGGTATTCTGATAGCACCTTCAAGAAGCTCACAGAGTAACTGGGTTGAAAAACTTGTAGGTAAAACAGGTGCGGTCAAGGCCGGGTTCTCAGGATGGGCAACCACAGAATCGTTCAAGTACCGTGGAGGATACGACGAAACGTTCCAGTTGTCTGACCACTGCGACTTCGATGGACTGGTGGAACTTGTCGAGAAGGTTGACCCGGAAAAAGTCTACGTCCAGCACGGCTTCGACGAGGAGTTCGCATCATACCTGAAGAAGGAGAAAGGGTTTAACGCCCGTGCCCTGAAGAAGAATCAAAGCAGCCTCACAGATTTCTAGAAGTCCTCGGCCTTCATCTCCTTCTCCATCCGACGTACCGTCTCTTTATGCCTCTCCAGTCTTTCCCGGGCGACTTCCTCTGACCTCTGGAAGTGCAGTTCTTCGATCTGATCCTCGAACTCATCCACTGCTGTATCCCAGAAGTACTCGATGCTCTCCCAGAACCCGCGGACGTGTTGACAGGAGTAATGTATCTGCCGCCAGAGATTACTGACCCCAAAGTTTGACACTTTGTCAGCGTCCTGCACAATCCTTCCTTCAGCAGTCTCCGGTTCTGAGTGATGGTTAAGTATAATTTCCCTGATCTTTTCCAGCTGTTCATCTGTCACGAAATCTGAAACGTATTCTCCTACTATCCTGGCACCTCTCTCCGCATGGCCTTCATGGCCTTCAAACAGATCCATCTCACCGTCTTCAATATCTTCAGAACGGCCGATATCGTGGTACAGAGCAGATATCTCCAGAACCTTTCTGTCGACCTCTACATCCGGTTCGCCGGCCAGCTTACAGACCATTTTATGGACGGTTTCCAGGTGTGTGAAACGGTAGTTCTTCCCGCCCGCGGTTTCAGTATAGTTAGAGAACTCTTCCCTCAGTCTTGACTTCAATTCCTCTAGCTCGGAATCCTTCAGCATGTGGAATTATTGGGTGGAAGTTTCTTTGAGTTTTACGGGTCAAAGAACAGATCATCCATCGCGGCGTCCACAAACTTCTCTTCTCTGTCCTTAAAAAGCGGTCTTACGTCCTCAACAGCTCTCCTGTCTTTTGAGGTTAGCTGGGCGCCGAACTCTTTCCTGGCTGATCTGACTACGTCTATGTCTTTCTGTAGTCTCCTTGATATCTCCCTTGCTTCTTCTTTTCCGTGCTGATCGAAGTCTGTCAGTACTACGACTTTTTCTGTGGAGCGTGTTATGTCTTCGCAGAGGTCGTCGTGTGTTCTTTCCGCTGAGAGAAATATTTTTCCTTTGAAGCCAAGTTTCTGAAGCATTTTTTTGTCAGCCCAGCCCTCTACTACTGCTGCGTCCACATCACCTGAAATCTTCTTGACGATTTTTTCCAATCTTTTCTTCTCAATGTAGTCCTGTCTTTTCATTTTTCCGTAAGTTCTGCTATCTTCCTGCTGTATACAGGGTTTACAGATGAGTGGAAAATATTTTTAACTGTCTGGCTGTATTCCCGGAAGTTTTCTCTTCTCCTGTGTTTTATCTCCAGGTTTTCCCCTACTTCTATGACGTGTTTCCATGTCCTGTCCTCAAGCTCTCCCAGTTCTTTACGTGTATTCATATTTCTCTCCTTTATCCTTGAAGCAGCTTCCTCATTCAGGTAGGCAGTTACCTCGTGTTTCACGTCCCTCTCTGATTTCACTGTAAGCCGGAACTCCAGTTCCGGAGAGACAAGTTCTATAACTCCGTCCCTGTAGTTTTTCTCCACTTGCAGCCGGGGATGGAACAGTTCTGCTACCTGTTCAGGTGAAAGTATCCCCATGGCGTCCCGAAGTTTTTCCTTGAACTCTTCAGGTCTACACGTGAAGTCCGAGTCCACGTCAAAGCTGTGGATGGATACATAGTACGCGTCCTGCTCTATCTTTTCCTCCAGCTGCCTGGCCCTTCTCTCCGCTTTCCGGGCTTCTTCCGCCGAGTAAGGTACATCAACGAGAAATACGCCGTCCCGCATGCTGTGCTGGAGAACGGCGTCCGAAGGAGGTGAGAACTCGAGGGAGCTGAAGGGAGGAGTGTAGAGCTTGAGACTCAGGAACTCCTCCTCAAGCTCTTCCAGGTCTGAATGAACTTTCTCCAGTCTCCGGCGGAAAGGCCTCAGTGAACGGTTTAAAAGCCGGGCCTGGCTCTGTGAAAGCTCTTTTCTCTCCGCCATCTTCGCCACGTCCCGGACTATCCTGTTGGTATCATTGTATATCAGTTCTTTCTGAAGGAACTGGTGCGCTCTCCTGAAAGCAACGGTTTCAAACTCTGAAGCTGCCTCTTCTAAAGTTATGAAGATCCCTCTCAGCTCATGTTCTGAAAGCTCGGAAAGTTCGAGTCCGACGTCGACAGGGTTGCGTTCGACCTGGCTGATGTATTTTTCCATACGTTTCTCGTCCTCACTGTCTATACTTCCTTTGTTCTTAGCGTCCAGCACCCAGATCTCCTTTTTTTCCTCTCTCGTAATGCGTGCAAAGGCGTCAGGCCTTGAATTGTCGCTGAGAGACCCCACTCTCTCAAAGAAGTCGAAGAAGCCTTCATACTGGCGTACAAGGTCAAGTACGTCTGTCTGGAAGACCTTCCAATCTCTGTTTATTCTTCGACCGTTTTTCTTCTCAGACATTTTTCTCCATCACCCTGTACTCATCTATCTCTCCGTCGCTGTTTAAATCCAGTCCCTTCACCACTGCGTAGAACCGGCCTCCCTCGTAACCTTCTACTAGCTGTTCCAGGTCTGAAAACGCTTTTACAGCCGCTCTGGTACCCTTGCTCTGTACTCCTGCGACAAGAAACAGGCTTTCACTCCTGTTTTGAGGGTTAGGTGTCTTCGCAACCACACCTATCTCTCCCGAGCCGTAACTGTTTTCAGGAGTCCTCAACTCTCTGTAAGGGAACTTATCGCTGGGAAAGTACGCAGGAAAGCTCTCATTGAACTCCTTCGCCACCACATTGGTAAGTACGCCGCCCAGAAGAAGCAGAGACCTGTCAAACAGTTCCTTCTTCACTATCTCGGTGTCAAGAAGCACGACGTCGCTGTTTCGCCTGGAGTAGTTTCCCAGCTTGAAAGCTATCTCCGAGGCAAGATGTCCGTCACGCGCCCGTACCTGGTCAGGGCCGTGCTGATCCGGAGAACCCGCTACAACATGCCCGTTCATCTCCTTCTCACGTACCAGAGGCCGGAGAAAACTTACAGCGTCACTGTTACTCTCCGGTACGGGAAACTCCTCGCTGTCTCCATCCAGGTCAAGCACATAGGCATCCTCCGAAGGCCTGTAATAGGTTGCCTCACCGCCTGAAATCTGTGAACTGCTGTCTTTCTCCACCAGTCCTGCATCCTCCATCTTCCGGAAATGATAGTAGATCTTCTGCCTGTCACATCCAAGTTTTTCAGCAATTTCAGCAGGATAAGAAGGATTCTCAGCCAGCTCTTCCAGTATATCTGCCCTTAAAGGCGTTAAAACAGATAACTGCTTGTCGGAAAGCCTTTCGGCCTCCACTATGCTACCATCTCTCACAAAACCTTCCATTGTAACAAGTTTTTAACAGGACTTATAAATAAGTCCAGGTGTTTTTCTTTTCACCTATTTTTCCCTGTGTTAAGAAAGACTGTTGTAAAGTATTTTTTACAGGATTGGTGTGTTTGCAGATGGCTTTTAAGATGGTGGAGTGCGTACAGTTGTCTAGTTATGTGCGGAATCGTAGGCTACAAGGGAGAAGGCGATGCATCGGAGATAGTTTTCAAAGGACTGAAGAAGCTTGAGTACAGAGGCTATGACTCGGCAGGCATAGCAACTGCCAGAGAGTCTTCCGTACAGGTAGAGAAAGGAGAAGGCACTATCGACGAGGTATCTCCCGAGCCACGTGAAAGCCAGGCAGGCATAGGACACACCCGCTGGGCCACACATGGAGGAGTAAACGATACGAACGCACATCCGCACACTGACTGCAGCGAAGATATTGCAGTCGTACACAACGGGATAATAAACAACTACGAGGAACTACGGCAGGAGCTTGAGAGGAAAGACCACAGCTTTAAATCGGAGACGGATACAGAAGTCATCCCTCACCTTATGGAGGAAGCAGTGGACGATGAGAAAACTCTGGAGGCAGCAGCTCAGAGAGTGGCTGACAGGCTTCAGGGCTCCTACGCTGTCGTGGCGGCTTTCTCCACCGGCGACATAGTAGCGTTCAAGAACGAGTCTCCGCTCGTGATAGGGGTTGGAGAGGAAGAGAACTTTCTGGCCTCCGATGTCACACCATTCCTTGAACACACCGATGAAGCAATCTTCCTGGAGGACGGAGAGACAGCAGTACTTAATGGAGAACTGAAGATATTCCACGAAGGAAAACAGGTAGATAAAAAACCGGAGAAGATCGACTGGGACGCAGAACAGGCCTCCAAGGAGGGACACAACCACTTTATGGAGAAAGAAATCAAGGAACAGAGCCAGACAGTTAAAAGGGCAGCATTCCAGGACCGTTCAGACATGGTAAAAGCCGTAAAAATGGTTGAAGAAGCGGAAAACGTCTACCTGACAGGATGTGGGACAGCAAGCTTTGCATCCAGCCTCGGAGCCAAGTACCTGAGAGATACAGGGATCAAAACTATCTCGGAACAGGCCCACGAACTTGAGTACAGAGCCGACGAGATAGGAGAAGAAGACCTGGTCATAGCTGTAAGCCAGTCAGGAGAAACAGCAGATCTTCTCTCAATGCTGAAAAAAGTGGATGCACCGGTACTTGCAGTAGTAAACGTCGTCGGATCAACTCTTGCAAGAAAATCAGACCACAAAATCTTTGTCAACGCCGGTCCGGAGATCGGAGTAGCATCCACGAAAGCGTTTACAGCACAGGTAACAGCCCTCAAACTTTTGAAATACACGCTTCAACACAGACTGGAAAAAGGCCGCAAAACACTTGTAGAAACAGCAGACAAGATAGAAAAAGTGCTGGAAGAACAGGAAGAAACCCTGGAAGAGATCAGCGACTACCTGCTGGAGAAAGACCACGTCTTCACCATAGGCAGGAACAAAGGCCACGAGATGGCGAAAGAGTCCGCACTGAAACTGAAAGAACTCTCCTACATACACGTCGAAGCATTCCCGGGAGGAGAGTTCAAACATGGAAACCTGGCGCTTGTAGAAGACGGCGTACCGGTTATAAGCTTCCTGAAAGAAGAAAGCTTCGACGAGATACTGTCCAACACGCTGGAAGCCCATTCAAGAGGAGCAGACATAATAGGAGTAGGTACAGAAGAACTTGAAAACTTCAAACACTTCATCCGGATACCAGACGACCCCAACCAGGAGATACTGGAAGTGATACCGTTCCAGATGATAGCCTACAGAACATCCATAAAGAAAGGTAACAACCCTGACAAACCCCGCAACCTGGCCAAAAGCGTCACAGTCAAGTAAAAAAGAAACTTGCTTCTGCAGAACTGTCTACAGATTTTTTAACCTGGCCGGGATAAACTTTACACATGAAGAAAGCACTCGTACTACTCGTACTTCTCACACCTTCACTCGCAGGAGCCGTAACAGAAACAGAACTACAGCAGTTCAAACAGTCCTACAACCAGCAGACAGAACAGGTACCATCCTTCGTCGGCGAAATAGTAGGAGGAGAGAAGATCAGCTTCAAGATGGAAGTAAACGGAGAAAACCAGACGCTCGGAGTAGCATTTGAAGGAGTGAAGATATCAAACATCACCCGGAAAGAGTTCGACAAACCCACACTGAAGGTATGGACCCGACAGGAAACAGTTACAGCAGTGATAAACTCCGAAAACTCGTACGCCACACTCCAGCAAAAACTCGACGAAAAAAAGATACAGTACAAAGCCACAAACATGGAAACAGGCCTGAAAGTCATGATATTCGACACACTGAGAAACCTCGCCGACATGATCGGACTAAACCTCTGAACCAGGCTCAACAACCCTGCAGTCAATACTTCGATCCTCCAGCTCGGCCTCAACCCTCCTCACATCCTTCCCCACCTCATCAAAACGGTACGGAACAACAAGATCCGGCTTGATACTTACACCCGCCCTCACAGCATCCTCAACACCCATAACACCTCCAACAGGCAAAAACGCCATATCCACACGGTTCTCCAAATCCCTCATATCATCAACAAAACCTGTCTCACCAGCCACATAGAAACTCATACCACCCATACTGAAACGATAACCCACACCACGCAAACCACCATCATACGCAGGAACCGCCTCAATCTCCACACCATAAACATCAATCATCTCACCCGGCCCCAGAAACTCCACATCACGGAAAGAAACATCACCCACAGACCCAGGAAACACAAAAACAGTCCTACCACCATTCAAATCCTCCAAAACCTCAGAATCAAAACCCTTCCCCGTCACAAGCACAAGATCAGCCTCAACATCAACACAGGAAACAGGATCAACAACCACAGAAAAACCATCATCCTCAACACAGACACAACCACCCCCCATCCAAGACACATCAAAAACCACAGAAACTCTCCCCCACTACCATACAACCCAAAATAAAACACAAAAACAATTAAACACTAACCCCTCTCAACCACCACGGGAATAAAAAACTCACCACCAAAAAACCAAACACACACCAAAAACACAGGGGCAGCACAAGAAACTCCTGCCAACCACGCAAATCAAAAGATTTGCTGGAGCAGAAGACATTCAACATCTTCAACCCCGTCAACACACCCCATACCACAAGATGCGGGGGTAGCCAAGTGGTCAAAGGCGCAGGGTTTAGGAACCTTCAGTTTCCAGACGGAAACAAGGACCGAGAAGACGAAAATCCACCAATGGATTTTCTCAAAGAAGATTCCGAAGGCAAACTTCGGATCTCTGATCTTCAATTAAAATACCCTGTCGGTTAGCCGTTCGCAGGTTCAAATCCTGTCCCCCGCACTACAGCCTTTCTGTTTAATTCATTATTCGCTTTCGAGGTCATAATTTTGTTCAAGATAATCCATTTGGGAAGACATTACCTGTGTAACTCTTTCCTCCTGGGATCCTTGTGCCTGATCATACATCTGGAAGATATCATCCATTGTTTCATCAAGACCCTCAGCGTCATACCCATCAAGTCTGTCATAAACCTCTTCTCTATTATCCTCAAGGTTACCTTTCCGGTACGCTGTCCAGAACTGAGCAAAAGCCTCTGTAAACTCCGTAGGAACTTGAGCGCTTTTTTCAACTCTATCAGCATACTGTTCCATATGCCTCTCAAAGTCTCCCTGTAACTCAGCCTCCCTCAGAATAGCGCCTTCAAGATGTTCGACAGTATCACCTTTGTATCTAAGAGGCTTCAGAGTTTTTTCCTTCCATTCTTCCTCGACTTCTCTTACATCTTTCAGAGTATCCTTGATCTCCTGTTTGGAAACTCCGGCCTGTCTAATCTCTTCGTATTCATCTACGCCTTCTTCCTCTAACTCATCTACAGCCTGATTAATACCTTCGAAATCCTCCATTTCATCCATTTTGGGATCCGCAAGATTAGTTAGTTCATCAAATTTAAACTCAGTCATAGGATCTAGAGAATTTGTTACATCAGAAGTTAACTCTTCTTTCTCACTTCTGTACTGTTCATGAGCACTCTGGTATTTATTTTCCCACTTCATGTGCTCTCTACCAGCCAAACTTACAATATTTTGCAATCTATCGTCATCTACGAAATCCATCGCAGCAGCAAGCTCAATATCCTTCAGGGTAGAAATACCTTCATTAATCTGTCTTTCATCGTACCGATCAAGATCCTCATTAATATTCTTCACATCACGAACATAATTCCTGAAATTCTGCTCAAGAGGTTCCACATTCCCATCCATCACATACTGATAATGTGATGCATGAACAAGTTCATGTTCAGAATCATGCAAAAGCTCATCATCAAGAGAATCTCTCAAATCCTGTTGAAAATTATCATCGACCTCACTGTCATTTACAGCTGCAAGATAATGAAACTTGGAAAGTTTCACACTATCAGCGAAACTCAAGTCATCTCCCATAAGGCCTATAGTCCTCAACTCATCTGAAAAAGCTCCTCTATTCCTCTCAAAAGCCTCAGTAACCTGTTCCATATCCGCATCATCAAGTTCATTAATAACTCTGGTAGCAGCAAGAGGCTTATAAATATCAATTCTATCGTCAAGACTGCTGTAACTTGCAGCCTCAAGGCCTTCACTCACACCAAAAGTAGAAAACAACTCCGACTTTGAATTAACCTGATCATGGGATTTTACAGTCTCAGGACTCTCGACATCAACACCGTGATCCTTTAGGTTCTCAAGAGCTTCATCAACAGTAGACATATGTTGTCATTTTATAGTAACAATTAAATATGTTTTGGCTGTTTCAGGACTTGGATAAGATATTGAGGAATTCAACGATTCGCAGATAGGTTTCGAATCTGTTCTGAAAGTGGAGTTATGCTCACAATCTGGTTTTCAAAAATTCTCCTAATTGGTTAAATTTTTGACCAGCCACTTAATTTTCTAACCTAGAAGGTTAAATAGGTATTTAAAAGTTAAGTAGAAAGCTTAGGCAAGGTTAAAGCCTTAAGCGAAAGCAGAAAATGATGTATAAGTCTTGTCGCGTGTCCCCCGCATCATTTCGTCTCACGAAATGCTGCTATTAACAGCATCGCCGAAGGCGAATGCTGTGCCCCGCACTTTTCCTCTGGAAAACATGCTAGAGCTGGAATCAAGTTCGAATCCAGCGTCCCGCATCATTTCGTTTCACGAAATTTGCTTTGAGAAGCAGCTTGTAGAGCCTGCTTCGCCCCTCAACTTAAATTTTTAAACTCAAATCAGTTTCTGAGCATACTTCTCTTGAGAAACTTCTCAAACCTGTCAACTATTTAAGCCAGCAGTGAAATATGTTAAATTTTTTAAATCTTTACAACACTTACAATGTTATTATGTCTGCGACAAAGAGGATTCC
>JBDGSL010000023.1:0-2959 GCA_042217555.1 Candidatus Nanohalobium sp.
ACAACAGATCGGAACAATAAAAACCGCCGCAGAAGAAGGCGTAAAAATATAGCGTTTACAAACTTTACACAAGATACCAGAAACATCCATAGAGAAAAATGGCCTCAGAACTCGACACCACAATAACCGAAACCAAGTATCCGGAGTCCACAACTCACTCAGAAAATTCTGGAAAGAAATAATGCCCAGCGGAGACCAACAACAAAAGGCCCTGAAAAACCTGCTGTGGCGAATGCCACGGTAAGGACTTTCCCTGCTTCCTCCAATTTTTCTCTTGACTGACAAATTAACTGTTAGATCTATATCCGCTTGGAACCAGCTACAGTGAATATCTGGAATAGGTGAGATACATAGATGAGGAAAGAATTCTGATCAATCTGGAAGGCTTTAATTTTCCGTGTAAGGGCAACAGACGCCTTAGATAAAACTAGTTTTTTAAGCGTGGAGCCCTCCGCTGTAAATGTTTTCTTGGATGAGTTATTAGTTGAAGCTTTTAAATATAGAATGGAAAAAGAATAGTTATAATGAAAAAATTATTACTACTAGCTCTCTTACTTGGTTTGTTTATTGGCTCTGGTTCAGCGATAACTTGCACATGGCCTGACACTATAAACATAGATTACGATAGTTCATACAGTTCCCAGATATCCTGTTCTCTACCCAACTCAGACAACCCAATAGTTGGATATGATTCTTTAGAGGTCTGTGGTGATAAAGTTAACATAAATAATGTCTGGAACAGGTTCTACGAAGTTGACATGAGTGTTCCTGGAGACGCTGACTGCGGATTAGGGAAACATGCGATCAAACTCAATTATGTAGTTGATACAGCTCCCAGATCAAGGTTAGGTGAAGAAAGCAGAACTGCAGTGATGGATACTGACCTTGTCGTACATCCAAAAGGAGGTAACCCTGCGCACTACGGGAAGTACCTATATGTTTTAATGAACGTGCAGAGATACTGTCCTATGTTTGGAGGTGACTGTAGTACAGATGCGACTAGTGATCAGGACGCAGATGAACTGAAAGGCTTCTACCTAACAAATGAAGAGACTACTTCTACAAGCGAGTTCGGCGGTGAATGGAGCAGCAGCGGCGGAGCTATATTTATTAGACAGGGCGGAGGAAGTCTAACAGGATTGGTAAATAATGGAAAATATGACAGAATCAAAGCAGGATTAGGGAAGAAAACTAGGCCTAATTATGGCAGTATAGGGGATCTTATAAGCGATAATAGCTACTATAGCTCTAATTTCTACTGTGATATGGCTGCAGCAAATCAAATCTGTACAGTATTCGCTAAACAGTTCACAGGTGAAAACAACTACGGCCCTACTCTTGATGCTGCATCAAAGATGACACCACTACATAGAAACGGTAACTACAACCCTGAAGGAGAGATAATACGAGCCTATACTGCCAAATATATGGATCCATCAGATGATACGATCAAAGGATGGGAGGGACCTTACTTCCATATCTGCCGTGAAGGAAATCTAGGTCCAAGCGGTACGGGCAGAGTAGTAGATACCAATCAAGGAGATCCGGGAGGCCTTTACAAATGCGATACCGGTCAATGGTTTGAATGGCAAGATCATGTGGCAAATGTCAATGCACTTGGTAAAGGTAACTGGATTCCCATCAATCAGTGTAATGATGACTTAGATAATGATGGTAACGGAAAAGCTGACGCTGATGGATCTCCAATGGGAGGTATGCCAAAAGATCCTCAATGCGCTAACAGATATAATGTGAACTGGGAGACTCAAGCCGCGTGTACTGCCGGAGAGACCAGGACTGTGACAAGAAACGTATTGGTTGGGCCAAGATCCTATGAGCAGAAAAAGTTCTTCCAGAAGTGTATGGATTCAAAGCTTACATCAGGGAGTACCGTAGCTTGGCATGAACACCTGTACCGTACTGAAGAAAGCTTTGAATACAATTCGGAGCAATACGGCGTAGCAACGCCTACAGGGTACTACAATAACTGGAGCCTGGCAGGAGAAGGAGGAATAAACAAGTACTTCGACAACACCGGTTTCAAAGATGCTTCGAACTATCCGGATAAAGCCGATGAAGTATACGTTCCAAGCAAAAGCATGACTGGTCAGAACTATGTTAACTCAGGTTACCCTTACTACCTTGATCTTAATACCTGGCCTAGTCAGGGACGGTGGGAGGCCATTTTCAACGGCACCAACAACGGCACGATAATGAAGTGGGGTTCAGGATGGGTGAGAGAAGGGCCTCACACCCAGACCCTTGCACACGCTAAGCAAGGATTCCTTGGAAGCTCTAGCGCTGTCATGTGCAGTAGCCAGGGAACTGCTGGATCGGATTACATCTCAGGAGTCAACTGCAGTGATTCCCCGCCTTACGGCTGGATAGCGGTAAACAAGTACCGGTCGAAGTACAGTGATCAAATAAAATGGAGGGATCTGGATGATCACTACAGTTACAATTCTCTTATCGATGTTGACACATTTGTCGAAAACGAGTCCCAGCCCGAGAACAATGATACATGGACTGGAGGATGGGTTCCCCACTGCAGCGAAAACTCTACCTTGAAGTACGACATCACTGGATGGAGATGCGACGCATCCTCAAGCAGGGGGAAGATGAAAGTCAACTTCTACAGGCACTCATCAAACATCGGAGGCAAGTACACCGGCTTCCAGATCAACAAATCACAACTCATGAAGTGGAAGAACGCTCATCCAAACATTCACGCAATAGACGGAAGCGCCGACGGAGAAAAGAAACTGACGGTAAGAGCAAGATGCTGGCAGGGCAACGCCTCAAACATGCCTGCGGACGCAAACAAGATGATAAAACTCCAGGCAAAGTACTCCGGAAACCCTCCTCTCGTAGTCGCAGGAAAAATACCTTCAAGAAGCGTTCCCAACCAGGATACCTACACCTGCGTATACGGAATCCAGCAAGTAGTCTACCCAGCAAA
>JBDGSL010000024.1:0-4311 GCA_042217555.1 Candidatus Nanohalobium sp.
GAAACCTCTAAATAGGAGACAACTCTACTTCAAAATCAGAGAAGAAAGGATTTACGAAAACAATAGAGACATTAGAGAGGTAGCGAAGATGCTGGTAAAAAACCCTAATACCTCTCTAGAACTAAATTCTGATAGAAAAGTCATTAATACTGTAGGAGTGGTTTAACATGGGCGATACAGGCATTACAAGTTGGACAGGCCAGATAAGTATCAACCTAAAGCAAGAATACGAAGAAAAATTAGAGAAAAACAAGGAAGTATTTGAAGATAAATCTCCTAGCAAACAGCTCTACAAAAGAATGGATACTATAATTGAAAATCACGTTACTCCTGAGGAGAAGGCTGAGAGAGAAAGAGAAAAAGCTCAAGAACACAAAGAAAAAGCAGAAAAATTGGAGAAAAAAGCTAAGATCAAAAATTCTAGGAAGAGGTTGAGGGAAAAGAAAGAATCCTTGGAAAAGAAAGAAAGGAAATTATCTGAGATAGAAGAAAATGGACTTATGACGGAAGAAGAAATACGTCAAGAACAGATAAAGAAACGTGAAAAAAGAGGCCACGATACCGAAGATGACGAAATTCAAGAATATATCGAAAGGGCTGTAGAAAGAGAACTAACTAAACAGCCAGATAAGGAAGAACTCAAGGATGAAATTAAAGAACTCAGAGAAGAGATAGATGAACTCGAAGAGTTCTTAGAGGATGAAAATAATGAGGTTTAAAATTTCACCTCACCTCTTTCTTCCCCCTAAGCTCTGTACAAAACATGTTCAATCAAAAAAGTGCTTGAGTCAGAGAATAAACGGAGCTAAACGTATATGTATATACAAATATATGTACATTACTCCTAGGATTACCCACTCTCATATTTTCAGCACTTTTTTGAGAAAACCAATTAGAGAAATAACTAATTCTGAACTCAAACTAGCTTCAATTCGAACTAAGAAAAGGCGTTCAATACATCAGTTTACCGAATCTGAGGTGATTGCCCTTGGCTAGAAGCAAAGTAAAGATCAAATCCGAGATAATAGACGGCCTGGAAAAAATGCCGATGACCACACACGGGATCTCCAGATACGTCAACTGCCATTACAACACCGCAAAGAACAGATTGGAAGAATTAAAGGAGGATGATGTGATAAAGAAGAGAGGTAAAAAGTGGTATACATCTGAGTAGAATTAACTCTTGTTATTTTCCTGATTTCTTAATTGAGATTGAAGACTTTCGCCCAACTTCTCAGCTAGTTTCACGGGTACAGCATCCCCAACCTGTCTGTACTTGCCAGCTATCGTGCCCTTGAAGATATAATTATCTGGGAAACTTTGAATTCGTGCAAATTCTCTAACTGTAATTTGACGATCATCTTCAGGATGCAGTATAGAGGTACTGCTCGCGTTTGCGGGCAATACTCTTGATGGTTTTTTAGGGTCTAGACGATGAAAAGCGTGGCTAGGATAGCTACCACTCGGCTTATACTCTTCTGGAAGCTCCTGCCAATTTTCTCCAGGATCTATATAGGACATTTTTTCCACCTGCTTATCGCCATGATTACGAGCATTGTGATTAGGTATTTCTGATTTCTCCCCAGCTTCTAAGTTAGGTAAATCTAGAATTGCATCTCCAACAGTTTTTGCATCATCTAAGTCTTGGAACTTCAGGCTTTTCTGCTCTCCGATTTGATGCGTTGACTCAGGAAAATTAAAACTACCTTTCTTCATTCCTACGAATATAGCTCTCTCTCGACCCTGAGGCACTCCAAACTCTGCAGCATTAACTATCTGCCAATTAAGGTTATAACCCAATTTTTCAACTCTATCTTCTATGTGCTGTTTAAATTTGCCTTTATACATATTCACTATCCCCGGAACATTTTCCATCAAAAATGCCTTAGGTTCTATGGCCTCTACCCAGTCAAGATAAACATCAACTAGTGAATTTCTCTCATCATTTTCTTCTCTATCTCCAGCTATAGAGAAACCTCTGCATGGAGGGCCTCCTATGACCAAGTCAATATCTTCTTTATCAATTTTAGATTCTTTAATCACTTCGTTAGGTTCTGATTCTGCTAAGTCTTTTTGAAGAACTTCTGTTTCTGGAGCATTTTCTCTATGAGTCTTACAGGCTTCCTCATCATAATCGATAGCTAGAACTACATCGATTTTTGCCTTTCTAAAACCGTGGGAAAGTCCTCCTGGACCAGCAAATAAATCAATAGCTTTCATATTTTATTCCTCTGAACTGTAAACTCTTTCGTAAGTCAACTTTAAGTCTTCGCCATCTTCCACTTCTAGCTTGAACACATCGCCATCCGAAATATTCATTTCTCTCACCATTTCTGCAGGTATTGTCAAGTCTAGAGAATCGGCTCCGTGTCTTTTCCTGGCTCTGAATGTATTGGACATAATTTTTGATTGTAAACCCCTCCTTATTGTTACTTCTGTACATATTACACATAATGTATAGTATATACAGATAGTGTTTGATAAAACCACCCATCATTGTAGTATATGTCAAATCTAGATGCTCGATGGGGTTCTAGCGTAGCGAAAAGAGGATTTAACAACGAAGAAGATATAGCTGATAAATTCAGAAATTGGGAGGATGACAGCGATGCACAAGAATGGCTAGAGATTATGGGGTACGATATTGATTCTGTAGATAGCCTAGGAGTAGAAAACCTAAGTCGGAATATTAAATCAGATATAGAAGTTAATATCTCAAGCACAGAAGGAGAATCTACAGAAGGTATCTCAATCAAAAGAGCTAAACAAAGTGCCAATTACAACCAAACAGACAAGAGATGGGTAGAAAACTACCAGAAAAAATGGGATATGCCTCAAGAAGCTACTGAAGCTCTTAAAATGTTTGTAGGCAGAGAAGGATTCAAGCCAGAGCAAATTGAATTAGAAAAAGATGACTTGAAGGACGAAAGACGGCTTTACTTTGACGAACTCCCCGAAGAAAAACAAGAAGCTCTCAAATCCTTCCTGAAAAACAATAAATCCACAATAATGAGAGACATATTGAAGGGAGAACCACCCAACCAAACAGACTGGATTTTAGTCACGCAAATATACGAAGACGAGACTAGATGGACTTTAAGGAGCATAGATAACGCTGTAGAAAAACTTACCGGAGAATTTGCTACAACTAGAAGAGGGAACATAAAGCTGGGTGCAATAACTTTACAAAGAAAAGGAGGCGATAATGGAAGAGAGACAGCCCAAATGCTACAATTCAAAATGAGGCCTTTTGACCTGGTTGGAGATAGTAATTAAAAAGAAGATCAATCAAAGGTTGAATTCCTCCTCCACAAATTCTTTAGCCTTCTTATTTACCTCCTCTGGTTTAAACTCTGTCTCGCTTCTGATGATGTCTTCCATAAATTGATCGGTTTTCTCCTCTATCTGTACTTCTCTAAACATTGACGAGGTTGTCAGTGTTTCGCCACATTCTGTACAGTTCTCGGCCTCAAACCGGTTTAATTCGCTACATTGATGGCATTTAACCGGAAGGAGATCTTTTTCCTCATCATTTTTACTTTCCTTGATTCCTGCTAGTTCCATGACTGTGTTTTCTTTATCGCTTTCAGCTAGTGCTATGTACACACTAGCCTGGTCAGATCCCTGTACCCAACCCATGTACTCGCATAGAGTGGCCTGGTTCATGCCTTGAGAAGCTAGGAAGGTTGCTCTAGCTTTTCTGAAGGCGTGCGGATTTGTCTTGATGTGTCCCGGAATATCGGCTCTATTTCTTGCTCTCTTTATGACTTTGTATGCGGATCGGTAGCCTAGTTGATCCAAGGTTTGTTCTGATCGGAAAACCCACTCCTCAGGATTGTCACTTTTAGAATCCTCTTCCTTGAGATCTTTTAGGTAGACAAATCCTGTTCTGATTGGAACCTTCCTATTTTCACCAGTTTTCGTATCTCGGAAAACTACTGTGACAAGTTCGGTATCTTTGTCTTGTTTGAACCGTATATCTCTCCACTTTAGCCCTAGTATTTCGGAGATTCTTCCTCCTGTAGACCAGAGTAGCATGAGAAGTGCTTTGTCTCTTGTCTTAGTTACGTTCTTTACAAGTGTTCTTACTGTGTCAGGCTTCGGAAGCGTGTCAGGATCAGGCAGAGTTGTCTTACATGTTGAAGTAAAGAAATCCGTCAAATCATCTCCATCAAAGTCATCAGGTACTTCTTCCAAACTATCTTCCATTGAATCTATGAAGTCAGAGTAGAACTTGATTAGACTTTTCCTATACTCTGCCTTAGTAGAGTCAGCTAGTTCTCTTTCCTTAATCTGATTCTGGTTAATTGC
>JBDGSL010000025.1:0-9014 GCA_042217555.1 Candidatus Nanohalobium sp.
TCTATACCCAAGTTAGACCCAATTTCGCCCCATTTTCTCCCTACAGTTTTTAACGGTGGTGATTTTGATTAGTGAATTGTGATAGTATGTTAGACGAACTTTCAGATAAGGAAAGGTATGGCTTAGTAGGTTTGTTTGCCGTTTCTATCGTAGCCGCTTTCGGTGCTGGAACAGTAGCTTCTGGAGGCAATAGTGTGACAGGAGCCTCTACAGGAAATACTGGGGGCGATGCGTCTACGCAACAGATTCGGCAGACAGTTCAGTCGTTGGTAAGTCAACAGACGGCACAGCAGAGACAACAGCTTCAGCAGGTAGCGAACAGGAGTGAGAACCTGACTATGAAAGACCTTTCGATCAACTCTCAGGTCGAAAGCGTTTCACAGTCAAAGTTCGACTCGCTCTACAAGGTAAGTATTTCAACCACTGGAGAAGTTCCAAGAAGACTTGGTAGCGGTACAAGAAGTATCGATCAGACAAGGACACTCTACATTTCAAGTGACGGACGCTACCTCTTCCAAGAACCAACCGACCTGCAGCAGCCTCAACGCCAGCAGACCCCGAGAAGACCATCATCAGGCGGTAGTAGGTAAGAAACTCCCTCTACTCGCCCTCACTTTTCTTTTTATTTTACCTGATTGATAACTGACTTAAACCGTGAAACTGGTTGAGGACCTACCAGTTTCTTGGACTCTCCCGTCTCTGTATTGTAGATGATGAAGGTTGGTGTTCCACGCACTCCTGAATTTCTGCCTTCCTGCAGGTCTTCTCTTACTTCGCTACTATACTTGTTCTGGTTCAACGCCTGTCGGATCTTATCTACGTTTATTCCGTCTATCTGCCCTGTGAGTTCAAGGATTCTCTGCTTAGTGGCCCAGCCGGAGCGTTCTCTTCCCTGATTGTCATAGATGTGGGCGTGCCACTCCCAGAATTTCTCGGGATTTGAATCTTTTACCTGATTCCAGACCGCCTGTGACGCTTGAGCAAGCCGGGGTGAGTCCCTAGTGACTACTGGAAAGTTCTTTTTCACGAACTTGGCTTCTCCTTCCTCGATTACCTGTTTTCTCAGCTGTGGAAAGCTTGTCTGTTCGAACCTGTTGCAGAGCGGGCAGCCATAGTCTCCGAAGTATGCTATAGTAACTGTTGCGTTGGAAGGACCAAGAAAGGGGTCGTCGGCATTCGATATGCCTGTATCTCCAGCACTACTCGTTCCTGATCCGGAGAGTGCGTTGACAGCGAAAAACCCTCCACCTAAAATTAGTAAGCTGATAATAGCTATACCCGCCCAATTAGAGGTCATCACTCTTTCTTGAAGAGAGACTGTCTCACCAGTATCTTTGCTATGATCGTAATCCTCTAGGTGCTGCTCCATGGCTTCTTCTGAACTGAAATTTTCTCCGCATTTCGGGCATTCAACCATTTCTAGTCCGACCTCTCGAATGACTTCCGTGTTATGCTCTCTTTGCAGTGTCCATCTCTACATGCTTCTTCACATTTCTCGGCCAGTTCTCTTTCTATGTAGTGAAAACCGCAAACTTCACATTTGAATGAGTCTTCCCCTTCGAATTTCTCTTCTACAACCATTCTTTAGACCCCGGCTTCTACGGCGTTTTGAATCTCTTCCGTTTTTATCTTGTTGCCGTGGTCGGCTTTGTCGTAGACCTCCTCGCCGTCTACATAGACTCTGAAAACGCCGCCATCTCCAGGCTCCAGTTCTACTTCAAGTTCAAGGTTCTCTCTGAGTTCTTGCTTGACTTCTTCCGCTGGCTGTTTTAGGCCGCATGGTTCGCAGTATTCGATTGTAACAGTTGCCAAGTTTAATTCACCTTATTATCCAGGTATTCTAGATCTGTTTTAAAGCAGGCAGAAAAGCAGCTTAGCTAATGCATCTTCTCACTGCCTTCGAGTTCTCTATAGCTGAGTAACCGAGTATCAGTGTTGCTCCAAGAAGAATTTCTGTTTCGTAGACTGCGATCAAGCCCTGAAGGTACCCCGTATTAATTGCCAGAGGTGTCAGGCTTGCCACAACCGCTCCAAGTGCAGGCAACAGCGGGGAGCAGCAGAGTAATGGAGGAAGTATGCTCCCTGCTATACCGGTGGAGGTCTCAAGCTCCGTTCCGAGTGAAAGTGTAGAAGAATAAGCTATGAAGGACGCTATGAGCGCTGTCTCAGTGGACATCACCAGCGAGAAAAACGCTAACTCAGGTGTCAGGTACTGCAGAGATACCAGTCCGACTATCCCGCCCGTATAAGTGGCGGGTAGCGTGAAGATGTAGAGTGTAAAGAACAGGGCGAAAACACCGAGGAAGATGCTCTGGTACCTTCTCTCCGCGAGAACCGTCTTCACCGACTCTCTGAAATCCGAAAACCCTTGCTTTACCCGATCCATTCTTTTTCGACCTCGTTAGTTAGGTAGTTGGGCGAATGGTTCCGGAGATTTGTTGATGTAGGTCTTGATGTACTTCACAATCTTCTGCTCCTCGTAGCTGTCGAGCTCCATCAGTCTCCCCCATGAGGCTACCGCTATCCTGGCGTTGTTCTCTGGACGTTTTGTCACTACAACGGCTTCCGGATAGTTCTGTGCGAGTTGCTTTAGCTGCTGCCGGGTTTCCGAGCTGATGTTGTTGTAGCTTATCCAGATCTGTCCGTGCTCGATGTTGTGGACAACTCTTTCATCATGCAGCTTCTTGCTGTAGAATCCTGTTTCTGCTGGTTTACGGTAGTGCGGTCCTGAAGTTGGCGGGTTGGAGTTGTAGTTATCGAACTCTGTTCCTGCTGAGATGTGCTTCCTGTTCATTATCTCTACCTCTTTTCCGAGATTGACTTCTTCTGTGTTGGAGAAGTTTTTCTGTGCGAACCGTTTTATCTGGTTGATCCTGGCGGCAGGAGCTGCTGTCTTGGCGTAAATCTCTCCGTTAGGCTTTACAAGCCAGATTATATCAGGTACGTTCCGGGGGTTGTAGATGTTGGTAAGCTTTTGCGAGGCTTTCCCCCATACCCAGTTGTCTTCGTTCAATGTCTGAGGTGCGTACTTTTCTGCGAACTGCTGGGATGAAATACCGGCTCTACCTGCGTTCCCTGCCGTTTTCAAGGCAATTATCTTCATATCCTTGAGCTGTTCATTTCGGGCCTGGAGAACCTGTGCTCCTTTGTAGCAGCTCGGGCACCATGTAGCGTAAAGCCATACCATCCGTTTCTCCCCCTCGTACTTGGAGAGCTGAAGTTTCTCGCCGTTGACTGTGGTGAATGATGCTTCAGGTGCTTGACTGCCTATGCCTGCGGTTTGAGAATCAGCCTGACCTGAACTGGAGGGTGTCAAGGCGTAGAATCCTCCGGCAGCAAGACCGATAAATAGAATACCTATTATTGCTAATCCTGTATAGTTGGAGGTCATTAGTCGTTCTTTCAAAGGTTTCTTGTCATCTTCGAGCTTACTATGGTCATAGTCTTCTAGATGTTGTTCAAGTGCCTCCTCCGAACTGAAGGTTTCTCCACATTTGGGGCATTCTTCGGTCATTATGTTACGACCTTTCTATCGAATGCTTGGTGATTTCGGAGCTACATCCTCCGCTTTCACAGAACTCTTCGCACTCTTCTGCCTTCGACTTTTCTTGGTAGTGGAAACCACATACCTCGCACTTGAATGTTTCCTGACCCTGGTATTCTTCTTTTACAACCATACATAGAATTGGCTTCCTGATTTGTTTTAAACTGGGGAGGATTAGCTTTGTTACCTGGTTACACTAAGGTAACCCTGACGTTATTTAGTAATCAAAGCTTACTACTAAAGTATGACTGAATCTAACTGTCTGGCGGTCTGGTGCGAGGGAGAAGAGTGGTGCTCAATCACCTGTGCAGCAGATCTGATAGGTAAAAAATGGCATCCTGTTATTATCCACAGACTCCTGAAAAATGATTCAATCGGTTTCAATGAACTGAAAAGAGAGATAGAAGGCATCTCCAGCAAAGTCCTATCTGATAGTTTAGATGACCTAGAAGAAAACGGTCTTGTAGCCAGAAAAGTGGTTAGTGAGAAACCAGTAAACGTAGAATATTCGCTGACAGAGATCGGTGAATCGCTCGAACCAGTTATAGAACAGCTAGCAGAGTGGGGAAAAGAATATCTAGAGAAGCCAGAAGCGGTAAAGGCGAAGTAACCGCCCTACTTAAGTAAAATCAAAAAATAGGTTTACTATGACACTCTATGAGTTTTTTGGCGATGGCTGCCCGCACTGTGAGAAAATGATGCCTAAAGTAGAACAGCTAGAAAAAGAGAAAGATGTAGAAGTAGAGCAGCTAGAGGTCTGGAACGACAAGGAAAACGCTATGAAGCAGAAAGAACTCGACCAAGACGAATCCGGCGATGAACTCTGTGGAGGCGTACCATTCTTCTACAACACTGAATCGGAGGAATGGATCTGCGGCGAGACCGATCTTGAAACCCTGAAAGCCTGGGCTAAAGGAGAACGTGTCAACTAACGGAGGTGAATGGAGAATGGGGGATGACGATGATTTGGTATGTAAGTCCTGTGGAGCAAATTTCGACACGGAAGAGGAGAAGGAAGACCACGAGTGTGATGGCTAAAATTTCTTTCTTCTGTTAATCCTTTTTCCTATTTTATGGAGATAGAAAGATGAAATACGACCTAGACAAACTAGGAAAGAATCTTGTAGAATCAGTAAAGTACTCCTTTGGTAATCTGAGGAAATCTTCTGCTACCGTTTTCCTATCGGTTCTACTATTGGTATTTTTGGTACTGGGTAGTTTTCCAGGTTACTCGTTACAGATGCTGGGGACAACCCCTGCCTATTTTGGTGAGGCTTTCACTGCCTTGAGCTTCAACCTCTATGCTTCGGCAGGTTTTCTCGGACTTGTAACTGTACTGGTCTATTCTATCGCGACCTCGATTGCAGTTGTCAATATTTACTCTCTGATCCAGATAAACGGTGGCTGGACAGCTTTGAAGGGAGCCGGCGGTGTCACACCCGGATTCTTGATAGGTAGTTGTGCGGGTTGTGGAGCTGGTATTTTGGGCTTCCTGGGTTTTACCGGTGCTGTCGCTCTCCTGCCATTCAGCGGCAACGGAGTCAGGATAGTGGGCATACTATTCCTAACTTATTTCCTCGGGAAGATAGGAAACCCTAGGAAATGCAGAGTGTAATATCTTTATTCCTTAAGCCATTCGAGAGCTTCTTCTTTCTCCTTCTTGTTGAAGTAGCGAAGTTCCCCCGCATCTAATGGCCATATAGGGCCAACTGCCTTCCACATCTGGGCTAGAGTCCAAGCCCAGAAATCATCTGCAACTACCGCTGTCTTATCAATTTCGAAACTATTTCCGTACTTAATATCGGGTATAATACCTGTGTATGCGGATAGAAAACCGGTAAACCCGAAATCTTCCGCCTCCTTGTATATTTTTAAACTTCCATTTTCCTCGTAGGTCCTTTCCAGATATGTATAAAGTTCTTCGTACTCTTCTCGTGTGAAACCATCGACTGTAATCGCGACAAGGTCTCCTTCCGACTCTTCAAGAACTTTGTACATGGTTCAATATTCGGCAGAGCTTTTTAATATATTTGAACAAACATTCAGATATATGTCGGATAGAATTGTAGAAGCCAGCGACATCTTCCGTGCCTTAGGGGGTGAGACCAGATTAAAAATTCTGCGGTTTATCGAGGATGAGGAGAGATGTGTCCATGAGATAACAGAGGAACTGGAAATGACGGATTCTAACATCTCCCACCACCTGAGAAAGTTGAAGGACAGAGACATAGTTACGAAACGGAAGGAAGGCAGACACAGGTACTACGAGCTATCAGACCAGCACATAAAGGATATTATACAGGCAGGTGTAGAGCACGCCGATGAGTGACGAACACGGTCATGACCATAGCCACGGCCATGAAAAAAGCAGCACCAGGAAACTCGGAGTAGTTTCCGGGATAAACATAATCGGATTTCTAGTAGAACTCATAGGAGGATTACTCTTCGGATCAATCGCATTGATGAGCGATGCGTTCCATATGCTGTTCGATGCCACTGCCTACTTCATAGCCTTCGGCTCAGCATACATGGCCGAGAAGAAGGACGAGAACCGTTTCTGGAGCTTCGGGTACCACCGAATGGAAACCATGGCCGCCTTCTTCAACGGAGCACTACTCATACCGATGGCGGGATACATCCTCTGGGAAAGCTACCAGAGATTCCTCAACCCTGTAGAAATCGGTATAGTACCAACTCTCACAATCGGCTTCGGCGGCCTTATGGTTAACGTAATATCCGTATATTACCTCCAGGGAGGAGATATGAGCCTGAATGAAAAAGGTGCATTCTACCACTTGATGGGTGATACAGGAGGTTCAATCGCTGTAATACTATCAACGCTGATAATCTACTTCACAGGATTCAAAGCCGCTGACCCTATAGCAGCACTACTGATCGCAGGACTCATCACAACAAGCGCACTAAGAGTTCTCAAGGAGAGCTCCGGCATACTCCTCCAGAAAAGCCCACTGGACACCGAGGAAATCAGTGAAGAAATAGAGAACTTTGATGATGTAGAAGCAGTTGAGGATCTACGTATATGGGAGCTGTGCAGCCAGGTAACGGTAGCCTCGCTCCACGTCCACCACTGCGGAAACCGGGAAGAGTTGAAACAGCTGGTCAAGAAACACCTGAAATCAAAAGAGGTAGATCATATCACGCTGGAAATGGAGGAACAGCCGTGTGAGGACGGAGACCATGAAATCGGGCACTAATCCATGAATCCTGTTATTTCATCCTCCTGGAAGCCTGAATGAAATAGTCGGAAACTGTCCGAACTAGTATTTCTCAGAAGTCGGCTGGGCCTAGAAATGGAAAACTATTCGCCACACTGCCACAGGCCTCTTGAATTATTCCTTGCTTCTCTTTCCTCAACTCTGTATTCTTCCCCGTAGGATCTTCCATATCCTCTTTGCACTATCAATTCTCCTAGAGTTTGGTTTGAACCATTTAGATAGACTCTTCCAAGTAAACGACCATAGCTACCTTTCTCCACAGTCAGGACACCTTTCCTGTACTCCAGTCTTGTGCTTTCTTCCAGCTTTTTTTCAAGAAAATTCTTGGCGCGGTAGCCCCATCTCTCAAGGCATCTCCAGTCATCTTTATCCAGTCCTTTAAACTCATCGGGCGTGTTATACCCCGAGGTCTCGGGTGTATCTACATCTTTCAGCCGAACTACCACGTTATCCGATCCAGATGTTAGCTTGAAAGTATCGCCATCCACCACTTTAGGATCTTTAATAACTCTAGAAGCTTTAGAAAACGGATAGAACAGGAAAACAACTGTGGAAATTATTAAAACCGATATAAATACTTTAAAAGTAATTTTAGTGATTTTAGAATTAAAATTAAGCAACATAGAACTCAAATAACCGGGAAATTGATAAAAAACTGTGACCTTCAAAACACGCAGCAAAAGTGAAGAAAGGATAAACCAGTCCGCAAGCGGACGATGACGCATGACAAAACCGGCCTAAATTAGCTGCGACTTCGGCATACAACACGGAGAAGAGCTGGAGATTCGGTCTGTGAAACGTGTAGAAGAACCAGATACGGATCAGGAAAACAGGTTAGCCGGATCTGGATCTTTCAAGTGATTTTTTGGTTACTTCAGTGCTGCAGCTTCCTTTCTCTCTACAGTGTTTCTCGCATTCTTCGGCATCCTTTTCCTTTTTGTAGTGCATGTGGCATTCTTCACATTTGAAGGCTTCTTCTCCTCCGTATTTTTCTTTTGATACCATTTTTCTTACTCCTTTAGTTCTTCCAGCTTTTTTCTTAGTTCTTTAGGTTTGACCCCTCCTTCGAACTGTTTTTCTCCGTCTATGATTATCCCTGGTGCTGCCATTACTTTGTATTTCTGGGCGTATTCGGGATTTTCCGTAAGATCTATTATTTCTAAATCTATGTCGAACTCTTCCGATACTTTTTCTATTGCTTTTCTGGATTTTTTGCATGCCCCGCAACTCGGTGTTTTCAGCATTTTGATCTCAAAGCTCATTTCTCCACCTCGTAACCCATTTCTGTTATCTGTTTCCATATTTTCTCCAGTTCCGCATCCTCGTTATACTCTATCTTAAGCTGTTTTTCACTGTATTCTACCTCTGCATCCTCTATCCCTTTCTGCGATTTCAGGAAGGTTTCTATTCCGGCAGCACAGGAAGCACAATGCATTCCAGTTACTTTAGCAGTTTTCTCCATAATTTTCTACCTCCAGTTAGACAGGTTAACAGGTTTTTCATGGGTTTTAACATACATCACGTAGACTATACTCAGTATTCCCAGAGCCAGAATCATCCAGATCCAGGAAGGCAAGTGGTGCAGTTTTATTCCTGGCGTGCCTGCGTTTGAATGGGCAGAAATTAGAGGAATAGTTCCGAGTATTGTAAATAGTAGTTTACCAAGTTTCATTTATTATCGCCTCCGCCCCAGTAGTACCATAGTAGTGGAAGTATGAGCATGGTTGCGAAGAAGATCCAGGCCATGGTTACTCCGGCTTCCCCGGTTACGCCGGCCCAGAGATTGTTTACTTCCATACCTCTTACGCCTGCTTCCGCAGGTATAGAGGTTGAAGCAACTAGAGAGTTCCATGCCTCGTGCCCGATGCTTTGTTCCCACCATGGCATTCCGAAGACTCCGAATGTGGTTATGAATGCGGCGACCGGGATCAGGAATAGTCCGCTTATTTTTTCCACTGTTCTCTGTTTGTCGGAGAGTCCTGATACTGCATTTATCCCTAGCATTCCGAGTATAGAGAGAAAGATTAGAGGTACCGCCCTGCCGATCCCATGGATGATTCCCAATGATGCCCCGAACGCTGTGCTGCCGGAAGCGGCAATAAAAAGGCTCATCCACCAGAAAAGAGGGTTAGGGCAGCCTATCCCTGCGTTTCCAAGGAAGAGGCCTAGCAGGAAGCTCTTGACGTAATCAGTTCTCTGGTCTATAAAGTCGGGATAGCTTCCCCCATATTCGG
>JBDGSL010000026.1:0-4716 GCA_042217555.1 Candidatus Nanohalobium sp.
TAGGAGCGGAATCCTTTCCCATACTTGGCTCTCCTTCAAGCTCAACGCCGTCAAGACTTACGAACTCAGAGCCGCTGTCCTGACTTCCTGAGTCAGTACCGGTCTTACCCGTTGTATTACCGGGTGCTGCCTGTGTGCCTGGAGCTACTGTCGCGCCGAATACTGTTCCTCCGGCGAACCCTACCAGGAGGCTGAGAACCACTGAACCTATCAACGCCTGCTTAACGGACAGGTCAAGTGTTATTCCTCCACCGTCTTTTTCCTTGTTTTGAGATTTTTGAGTATCCACGTTTTCATCTGTATCTTCTGATTCAGTCATCTAAAATCTTTCACCTTTTTTCTGTGTAATTGTTTCCCGTGGCCTGTTGAAAAAACCGTCAGACCCTCCCGGGAATGGTTTCACATCGAAACCTTGTACATCCAACATATTAAAGGCAACGGGCGACAAGACAGAGTTATGACTGGTTTCGGGTGTGATACAGGATGACTGACAGGATACCTGTCTGGTGTAAGACAGATGACTGGTGTGCACTGAAATCCACAAGCAAAATTTTAGGTCATAAATGGGTGCCTGCAATCACCTACCATGTATACGAAACAGAGGACGCCAGGTTCACAGATATACAGGAAAAAGTCGGCGGCATCACAAACAAGACACTCAGCGACAACCTGGACAGGATGCAGAAACAGGGAATTGTAGAGAGAAACGTGAAGAAGGAGAAACCTGTCAAGATAACTTACTCACTGACAGACTTCGGCGAAAAACTTCTTCCGCTCATAGAAGAAATGATTCAGTGGGGTCAGGAAAACCTCAGGGAAGGAGACCGGGAAGAAGCCTGGGTAACCTGAAAAACATGTTCAGAGACTTTCCTCGATCTTTTTGACAAGCTCCTTTTCTTTTCTTCTATTTTTCACGCCTGTAAGCGATACCAGGAACTTGATATCTTCCTCAGTGAACCTGCACCTGTCGAAATTTTCCATTTCGGCGTATACAAGTTTCCTGGTCTTCTCTATCTGTTCTTCTGCCTTCTCTATATCTCCTTTCTCTGAGACCTCAAATATGTAGTCACGTTCTCTTTTCAGTTTTTTCTCCAGTTCACCGGACTCTTCAACTGTTTTTCTGAAATAGTCTTTCTTCACAAGCTCTCTGAAGTCATGGGTCTCGATACCAGGGTCTTCACCTGTGATCTTTTCACATTCCTCCTCAAGCACCCCAAGTTTCTCGTTGAACTTGTGGACGTCCTGCAGAGGAAGGTTGTATCTTGAGATGTTTTTTGCTCCTTTCAGTTTCTCCAGCTTTTTTTCGATAGTCTCCGCCTTCCTGCGAAAAGAGTCAAGGAACTTTGTGAAGGCCTTAACTTCCTCCTCGAACTTCCTGGCTTTCCTGTACTCTGAATTAGATCGGAAGACTCTTCTGAAAGTGTAGTTCAGATCATCTTTTCCCGGATCCTGAAGTCGAAACTCGGAAGGCGGTGGAAACTTTTCAGGATGATTTTTGGCCATCCGTGAGGCCCATGTCTTCAAAGGATAGAAATGTGTGGCACTTGAGTTCAGTTCTTTATCTCTTACCCCGTTAACGTATTTGAGAGGGAGTACAGGGAAAGTATCTCCGTCCTTACCCCATGTCCGTGTGTAAACAACTTCATTGCTTTCAAGACTGTCGATATTAGCTGTGAACTTTTCGGGAGAATCCCAGTGCCTGTACCACTCTTCAAGCCCCGATATACTGTTATCTCCGAACCTGAGAACTCTGGTAGGTGCTTCTACTTCCAGGACTACCCCGCTTTCCAGGCCGTAGGCATTCGCCTTTTTCAGGTCCCAGGTAAGGTAGATGCCCCACATCTTCTGATGAGCGCCTCCTGTTTTATCCTCAGGATGGTGCTGGTTACCAGGACTGATGAAACCTTTTCTGAGAACACTTCTCAGGTTGAAAAGCTCCTCCGGCTCCACGCTGTCGGCAACATCCCTGTGCCTGTTGTACTCCCTGATATACTCCTCGGTCTCAAACTCGTATCTTTTCCTCCCGGTCCACAGCACAGCATACTCATGGTGGTGTGGGAAAGTCGATAGCTTGTTCCGGTCACGGACGATCAAGGGATGCCACGGCACCTTGAACCTTACATCCCTGATATAACCTTTCTCCACCGCCTCCTTGACCGCCTTCCTGAGACCCTGCCTTGATCTGAAACCCGGAAGCACATCCCTGTTACCTTTACCACCACGTCTGACAAGAGACTTCGCCTTCCTGTAAGCCTGACTTCTCTTCTGCCTGCCTGTAAGCTGACCGCTGTAAGAACCGAGAAACAGCTCTGCAACACCTTCAACTATCTCAGACTCATCAAGACTCTCACGAACCCTCTCAACAAAATCAATACTTTCTATATACTCACCGTAGTCATGCTCTCTACGTGCAACGCCTTCCCCATACTCCGTCTCCACAAAACACAAAATCCGTACTCCTAGATAAAAAAATCAGGGGCCGATCTCCAAAAATCAAATAGATGGAAGAGGTTACCTTGAGGTATTCAACCCGGTTTTAACCGTTGGAAGTTGCAGAGAGTTTATGGAAATCACTGACGGAGTTTACGGTCTTCCACAGACCCTTGAACTTGAAGACGGAAAAGAGAAAATCTATCCTGTAGCGATCGAGGACGGAGAAGGCCTTGTACTTGTTGACGCCGGCCTTCCAGAGAACATTGAGAAAGTTAGAGAAAACCTTGAGGAACACGGCTTTACGTTTGAAGACGTTGAGAAGCTGATCCTGACACATCAAGACTTCGATCACTCTGGCTGTGCCGCAGAACTTGTTGAAGAGACAGGTGCAACAGTCCTGGCCCATAGAGATGATGCACCGGCTATCGACGGCAGAGAACAGCCGATCAAAGGCGACGAAAGGTATCCTGCGGTAGACGTCGATATTGAACTGTCAGGAGGCGAAAAGATCAGGGCAGGAGACAAGGAAATCGATATAATCCATACACCTGGCCATACACCAGGCCACATCTCACTAATGGTGAAGGACGTTCTTATCTCAGGAGATGCTCTTAACAACGAGGACTCAGGCCTTGAAGGCCCTCGTGAAAGGTTTACACCTGAGATGGAGTCTGCTGTCCAGTCTGTGAACAAGCTTTCATTCCTTGACTTCAACCAGGTGCACTGCTTCCACGGAGGACCTGTTGATGCAGAACCAGAAGACCTCAAGGAGATAGTAAAGAGTTTAGATGAGTTCAAAGGCTTTGAAAAGACGTCTTACTCCGGTCCAGCAAGCTTCCTGAGAAGAGAGCTTGGCAACGACCTGATAGGCCTTTCAGTGTTCGAGGTAGAGGCCGGCGAAGGCCACGGCACCAAGAAAGGACCAGGAACAGGACACCTGCACAAAGAAGAAGTAGAGATCTACTACTTCGAGGAAGGAGAAGGAACATTCACAATCGGAGACAGAGAAGTAAGCTACGAGAAAGACGACGCATTCGCCGTAGAACCTTACAAGCTCAGAAGAGTCGATGCAGAAACCGATACAAAACTGCTTGTAGCAGGAGCACCCCCGGCAGACGACGCAGAGATGAAAGAATTCTAAAAAGGGAAGGGCCTCGCCCCTTGCTTCTTCCTTTTTTTACTTCTTCTTGACTGCCTTCAACTTGAAAGTGTCGGATCGTTCCTCCGAACTTTCTACTTCAAACAGCTCCGAGACTTTCTCTGAGGCCTTTTCTGCAGTGTAAAGTTTGTCTCTCGGCGGTATGTCATCTGTTTCTGCGTCTGCACTCCAGTCCACGATCAGGAGTTTTCCGCCACCCTCAAGCAGTTCACTGAACTTCTCCAGGGATTTCTCAAAGTCGATCTCGTGAAGTGAAAGGATCGAGACAACCATGTCGGTGTTTTCTACTTCTATCTCTGAGGCCTTTGAATGTATAAGCTCGACGTTTTCTGGCACCCCTTTCTCTCTGTAGTAGTCATGCATGCCCTTCTGGAAGTCGACTGCGTAGACCTTACCTGCTTTCTCCGCAATGTCATCGGTGAAGAATCCTGTACCCGAGCCGATGTCAACAACGGTATCCCCGTGTTTTACTTCTGCAAGCAGTTCTTCCCTTGAAAGAATCCTGTAACGGCCTTCGTCTTCAAGCTTATCCGCTTTCTCCGCATCGATTACATGGTCTTCAGAATTTCCGTCTTTCATGGATACCTCTGTGTTCTCAAGATATAAACCGCTTCAGTTTCATATGTTACTATGAAAAAAGTTTTGATGAAGACAGAGCAGAAGATCCCAAAGGAAAAATCACGGAAAGCCTCAAGAAGATCTCCTAAGGACTGGAGAAATGTGACATCACACTGAGCTCGGGTGGCGAGGAAGTCAACCTGAAGCCCACTGAGGAGCCGGAGTTCGAGATCAAGGTCGAGGAGGAAGGAGACGAGATTTCGCTGGAGCTGGAGATCGAATGGAACCCGCAAAAAGAAGAAAAGAAAGAAGTGGAGATAAGCTAGATCTTTACTCCGAGGTATCGACACCTAGAGCGGAGTAAAGAGCACACTTGCTTGTGTAACCTGTCGCCAGGAGCACAACTGCAAGAACGCCGAGTACCGGTGAAGCAATCGCTGGAACAGGCAGCAGCTCGGAAACCATATTCATCTCCTGAGCCAGCACCACAAGGGAAACCAGGCCCAGAACCGCTCCAAGCGCCATCCTGACAAGACCGTCAGTATCGCCTACGTTCTTTTCCATAA
>JBDGSL010000027.1:0-8825 GCA_042217555.1 Candidatus Nanohalobium sp.
TCCAAGGTTGAGCAGGCGGTTGAGAAATCAGATATTGAGGATGATGCTTTCCTTATCGCGGATGACTCTGGGCTTTTCATCGAGGAGTTGAATGGTTTTCCAGGCCCGCAGACCTCTTTCTTCGACAGGAAGGTCGGCAAGGAGAAGATCCTGGATCTTGTCGATGAAGGCGCAAAGGCTGAGTTCCGGGCGGCTATCGCTCTACATGTCCCTGATGGAGAGAACGAAGTTTTCGTGGGGAGTGCTGAGGGCGAGATCGTCGAGCCGAGGGGCGACGGCGGATTCGGTTACGACCCATTGTTCCTGCCGGAAGGAAACGACGAGACCTGGGGAGAGGACCCTGAATACAAGGATGAAACTTCTCACAGGCAGAAGGCTTTGGAGAAGTTGAAGGAGTTTCTGGATTAGGAGATTGGCATTTGATTTCCCGCAGTCTATTAATTGCTGAGAAGTAGTTGTGTTTATGTCTGAGGAAAGTCTTTTGGAAAAACTGTTTGGAGAATCTGCTGTTTTGAAGGTGCTTGACGTATTGATGGATTATCCTACGATGGATTACTCGAAAAGGGATCTGGCCGAAGTGACTGGGATCTCGGAGTCGGCTGTCCACGAGAACTGGGAGATATTGGAAGAGATAGGCGCTGTTGAGGAATCTCGTGAACATGAGGGCACTCAGCTCTACAGGTTGAATCAGGATTCGGAAGTTGTTGAGCACCTCTTTAAAATTGATCAGAGACTCAGAAATCAGAAGTTTGCGGAACGAATCGAAACGTAACACCTTTTCTATTTCAAGTTAAACTTCACTACTTTTCTCTATGAAGGTTCTTGGAATTGAAAGCACGGCCCACACCTTCGGCGTCGGAGTAGTCAGCGAGGATGAGGTGCTGGCGAACGTCAAGTCGATGTTTGAACCGGAGAAGGGAGGTATCCATCCGCGGAAGGCGGCCGAGCACCACTACCAGCACGCCTTGGAGAAGTTGAATGAGGCGAAGCAGAAAAGCGTTGATTTTGAAGAACTAGATGCCATCGCTTTTTCCCGTGGTCCGGGTATCCCGCAGTGTCTTGACGTTGGTGCAGTCGTGGCGCGGAGCCTGGCGGCGAAACACGATGTGCCGCTGCTAGGTGTCAATCACTGTCTGTCACACATCTCGATTGGCGCTTGGACCACTGAGGCGGAGGACCCCTCCACTCTGTACGTGTCGGGAGGTAACAGCCAGATAATCGAGTTCAGGAACGGCCGGTACCATGTAATCGGCGAGACGCTGGATATCGCGCTGGGTAATGCACTGGATAAACTGGCTCGTGACCTCGGCTATCCGCATCCTGGCGGCCCGGAGATAGAGAAACTGGCGGAAGAAACAGATGAGATAATTGAATTGTCGTACCCGATTAAGGGCATGGACTTCTCGTTCTCCGGGCTGGTAACGGAGACTCAGAGAAAGATCGGGGATGTCTCCGATGAGGTACTAGCTAATTCTTTCCAGGAACATGCTTATGCTGCAGTTGTTGAGGCACTGGAGCGTGCCATGTCGCAGGAGGGCTCGGAGGAAGCACTTCTTACAGGTGGTGTGGCGATGAACTCGAGACTGAGGGAGATGGTGGAGAAGATGTGTGAGCAGCGCGACGCGAAGGCCTACTTCCCGCCACCTGAGTACTGCATGGACAACGGCGCCATGATCGCACACCAGGGACTTGTCCAGTTGAAGGCTGGCGATAAAGGCCTGGACTTAGAAGGTTCTGGTGTGAAGCCGAACTGGAGGCCGGATGAGGTGGAGATAGCGTGGAAGTAGATCAGGATGAAGAAGAGGAAGTAGGTGAGAATCCTTTCAGTGAGTGGCGGGGAGAACTGGATATTGAAGAAGATGCGATGAAAAAGCTTAGAGGTGAAAGATATGAACCTTGAAGAAGCACGTGAACATATCCAAGACGGAAAGATCGGAGTGTTCCCGACGGAGACAGCGTACGGTATAGCTGCCGATGCGTTGAATGAGGAAGCGGTTGAAAAGGTGTACGAAGCCAAGCAGAGGCCTAGAAGCAAGCCTCTGACCGTTATATGCAGCAGCCTGGGGCAGGTTGAGGAGCATGCTGAACTGACTGAGGATGAGAGAAAGCTTGTCGAGGAGTTTATGCCGGGGCCGCTGACCTTGATAGTGGATAAGAAGGATCATGTTCCCGACAACCTGAATGAGAAGTTTGTGTTTCGTATCTCCTCGTCTGAATCTGCCCGGGGGCTGGCCGAGGAAACTCCTGTGACGGCCACTTCCGCGAACATCTCCGGTGGAAACACTTCTTACAGCGTTGATGATATCTCTGATAAGCTTCTGGATGAGGTTGACTTTGTCATCGATAGAGGTGAGTTGGAGGAGGGGCCGACTTCGACTATCGTAGAAGTTAATAATGGTGATATCGTAGTTCATCGTAGAGGTCCGATTACTGAGGAAGGCCTGATGGACGTGTTGGAATAATGTTTACTGGTATGGAGTCTGCGGTGCTGGCAGTTGTGGTGGCGGCAGCTCTTGCTATAGTTTTCCACCGTTTGAACCAGCCAAGCGTAACTGCTTATGTCATAACAGGTATACTGCTTGGTCCTGCGGTCTTCGGTGTTACTTCTCACAGTGAGCCTGTACGGATTTTCTCTGAACTGGGGCTGGCGTTCCTTTTGTTCCTGATTGGTCTGGAGATGGATGTGGGTGATGTCAGGGAGATAATAAGGCCTACACTTTTCATCGGGCTGCTGCAGATGGCCGTGATGGCTTTTGCAGGGTTCACGCTTGGACAGTTAGTTGGTTTTGACTTCACTCAATCAGTGTTTGCTGGTATTTTCTTGATGTTTTCCTCAACTGCCGTTGTTGTCAAGATGCTGTCTGATAAGGATGAGATAACTTCTCTACCGGGGCGTCTTGATGTAAGTATGCTTTTGCTGCAGGATGTTGTAGTGGTTCTTGGCCTTACAGTGCTTAATACCGGTGCTTCTACCGTTCCCGGTTTTGCAGCCGCGGTCGGGGAGACCACACTGTTTATAGTCTTTGCCGCAGTTTTCTCCGTACTGTCTTCCAAGTATCTATTGAAGCATCTTTTCGACTCTTACGCTGAGGAGAAGCACGGATTCCTTATATATGCTGTTACGTGGCTTTTCGTGTTTATACAGGTCTCTGAACTGTTGAATCTTTCGATAGAGATAGGGGCGTTCCTTGCCGGTTTGGGACTGGGAAGGCTGAAGATAAGTGAAGAAGTTATGGAGCGTATAAGGCCTCTGACAGATGTTTTCATGGCTGTGTTCTTCCTGGGTGTGGGGCTGGAGCTTGACCAGGCTGCCATATCCGGTTTCTGGGTGGAAGCTCTTATCTTTTCCATGGCTGTAATACCCTTGAAGTTTGTCATGGGTTTCCTGCTGACAGACCACGAGAATTTCTCTCCTGAGACATCTTTCATCTCAAGTATAAACATGACACAGGTCAGCGAGTTCTCCATAATACTGGCCTCGCTCGCAGCTTCAAAACAGATCATATCAACTGACTTCGTGGGTTTCGCTGCTTTAACCGCTGTAATAACCATGTCGATATCCGCATACTTTATATCATACAACAGAGAGCTTTACAACCTTAGCAAGCCGTTGCTGGACGTTTTTGAATCTGGTAAAAACCGGGATGTTGATATAAACCGGTTGAACGACCACGCTGTTGTCATAGGGTATGGTAAGATGGCTGAAGCCGTTTTACCGGAACTGGAGGATGTTTTTGACAATATACTGGTTATAGATTCAGGTTCTGAAAATGTGGACAGGCTTAGTCGTGCTGACTACGAGTACATCTACGGGGATTTCAAGCACGGTGAGATAAGGAACTCTGCAAGACTGGGAAAGGCTTCGCTTGTAATCTCTTTCTCGGAGGACCACAACCTGAACTTGCAGGTTCTTGAGGATGTGGACTCTGCCACGGTTTTCCTCCGCTCTACTACTCTGGAGGAGGCTCTGGAACTGTATGAACTTGGTGCCCACTATGTTATCAGGGACAATGTACTTACTGCTGACCAGTTAAATGACTACCTGGAGCTTTACCTTGAGGACCGTAAAGCTTTCCGTGAGGAGATAAAAGCTGAGGAAGACAGGATAAGGTGGTTCGCCCGGTGACAGAGCTTTTAACAACACTGACAATGGTTTTTGCAGCCGCAACCATGGCATTACTGCTTTCAAGGGCGCTGGAACAGCCAGCTATACCGTTCTACATACTCTCAGGTATACCTGTCTCCGTGGCAGTCTCCCAGCAACAGGTCCTGGAGCTTTCACAGCTCGGGATATCGTTCCTCGTGTTCATATATGGTGTCAGGTTCAGCACCTCAAAACTTAGGACTGTGGCATCTGAAGGCTTAACAGCTTCCATAACTTCAATAGTGCTGACAGGATCTATTGCTGTCATACTAGGCCTGTTTATAGGTCTTAACGGTTTTGAAACGCTGGTTTTTGCCTCTGCTGCAGCACTTAGTTCTTCACTCGTAGGGCTGGAGTTGATAAAGGATGATTTGAGAAAGGAACTGGTGCACGGAAGGCTTATTGAGTCCATACAGCTTATACAGGACCTGTTCGCAGTGCTTCTTATACTTGTCATATTCTCTTCTGAACCATTTTCAGCTGTTGTAAAAGGCGGTTCACTTCTTCTGTTTGAACTGATGTTCAAGGAGGCTTTCCCATACCTTGCTGAAGGTTTCAAGGAGTCTACAGAAGTCATAATGGTTTTCTCGCTTGCAATACTTGCAGTATACATCTCGCTCACAACTGTGTTCGGTATTTCTCCGGTCATAGGTGCTTTCGCAGCAGGTCTGTCACTGTCCAAGTATCCTTACAGCCTGGAGATTGTGGATACGGTCGGATCTCTCAAGGATTTCTTCACTGCCATACTTTTCGTATCTATAGGAACTGTAGCTGCAAACATAAACCTGCAGGCTTTCCTGCTCTCAACTACTATAATCGCTGTTACACTGCTTGTAAAACCATTTATCATCTACGCAACACTTCAGTCTCTTGGAAGAGACAGTCGTGTATCATTCCTTTCCAGTCTCGGCCTTGACCAGGTAAGTGAATTCGCCATAATAATAGCTATACAGGCCTTCCTTATCGGCAGGGTAGGAGAACCTCTTCTGCAGTCAGTAGTTATCTCAACTGCATTCACTATGGCGCTCTCAACTTACACAGACAGAAACGACAATACTCTTTACAGAAAGTTCAGGGAGCTGTTCCCCATACCGGAAAAGACTGATTCCAACGTAGAAAACCCTGAAGACCATGTTATACTGGTAGGCTTTGACACGCAAGGCAGGAAAATTCTTGAAGAACTGGAAGAGGAAGGAAAAAAGACTGTGGTAATAGAGTATGATCCTGAGAAACTTGAAATACTGAAAGAGAGAGACGCTGACTACGTTTTCGGCGATGTCATGCACCAGGCCTCATGGAGTGAAGCAGGGTACAGGAACGCAGAGCTTATAGTCTCGACCGTACCGCTGAGACACGTCTCCGATAAGATCATCTCGCTGGAGACAGATGCAGATACCATACTTAGAAGCCCGAATATTGAACAGGCAGAACGTCTCCTTGGGGAAGGAGCTACATTTGTATCAGTACCGAAGATAATGTCCTCACAGCGATTAGTCGAACATCTTAAAGGAGTTCTGAACAACCACAGTTACCGGGAAGAGTTAAGAAGAAAAAACTTGCTGCAGCTAAGAAAGAAACAACAGGAACGATGACAGAAAAACACCAGGGGGCAGAAGCCACCGTAACCATCGGAGAAAAGGCCAGGAAAGAAAGAGGGGAAAAGAAGTACAGACACCCCGGACTTGACAGAAAAATCAGGGAGGAAAGAAACAGGAAAGAAATCCGTATGCTTGAAGAAGCCCGTCAAAACGGCGTAAACGTTCCCAAAGTCAAGGAAAAAAGCAGGACAGGTTTCACAATGGAAAAGATAGAAGGCAAAATACTCAAACAGGTCATAGAAAACGAACCGGGCCTGACCGAAAAACTTGCAGAACAGGCCGCAAGACTGCACTCTGCCGATATAATTCACGGCGATCTCACCACCAGCAACGCAGTATTCGCCGAAAACCAGGTATACCTCATAGACTTCGGCCTGGCGTTCCGCTCCGAGAGAATAGAGGACAAAGCAGTCGACATCCACCTCCTCAAACAGGTCTTCAAAGCCTCACACAAACTTGAACTCTGGGAAAAATTTGCCGAAAAATACAGGGAGGAAGAAGACAGTAAAATAGTGGAAAAAGTCCCAGAGATAGAGAAAAGAGCCCGGTACAGATAAAAAAACACCTGCGTGAAACTTACACTGCTTCAAACCTATCAACCTAGACCTTCCTTTTTAACTCTTCCCCTACTATACAGTTGTTACAGGCGGCCATAGCGAGGGGGTTAACACCCGTACCCATTCCGAACACGGAAGTAAAGTCCCTCAAGCGATCTGACTGGTACTGCCCTTCACGGCGGAAAAATCAGAACGCTGCCTGACCACTTTTCAATCTCCGGTTTTCCTTCACCTGAACTTCGAGTTACTACTTTACTCCGACTTTCTCCAGGTCCTGCTTTAGCTTGGGTACAGTCTTCAGTACGTCCAGTTCGTTTCTCTCTGCCCATTCATAATCGGTGTGTTCGCGCGAGAGTACTATCTTGTCTTCTTCTGTTTTTACCAGTACGGGATGTACTTGTACTGGCGGTATCTGTATGGGAAAGCGTTCTCCTGTTCTTATGATCTCTCCTTTCAAACCGGTTTCTTCTTCTAGCTCTCGAAGTGCAGCGTCTTCAGGGCTTTCTCCTTCTTCAATGAATCCGGAGGGGAACTCCCAGTGACCCGGGTAACGCTCCCTTTCCTCCGCACGCTTCACTAGCAGGAACTTTTGCAGTTCTGAGTTATAGACTACTGCGGCCGCCACCTCACCCGAATCCTTCTTCTCGAAATCCATCCTTATATCAAACCTAGTTTGTCAAAACCTTTCAACTTTCCAAGCGTTTCAAGGTTTTCGACTTCGCCCGGATCTACCCAGCGGTACTCGGACAGCTCCCAGTTCAGATCGATCTCACCGCCTTTATACTCCATAAGAACAGGTTCCAGCCGCCACATACCCTGCTCGCCTTCCCCGATGTAGTATTCTCCTTTCTCCATTACCTCGGCCTTCAAACCTGTCTCCTCTCTCAGTTCTCTCTTCGCCGCCTCTTCCGGATTTTCTCCCGGTTCGCTTCCTCCTGAGACGGTCGCCCACTTTCCGGGCGTGGAGTTCTCCTCGCTTCTCTTCACAGCCAGGAACTCTCCTTCTTTTTCGACAAGTGCCAGCGCCACTCGGCCGTTCACGATCTCCAGATCCTCGTTTTCCTTGACTTTGCCACCCATGAATCGAAGCCCTTCCTGGGAGAAGTCTTCTCGAACACATTCCTTTTGAAGACACTTTGGTCTCCAGAAATCATCGTCTGAACGCTTCTCAAGCAGATACTTCCTACCTGAACAGGCCACTATCTGCACTACATCACAGGTACTGGAGGACTCCATGCATCTGAGTTAGCTGAGAAAGATTAAAACAGTTGTAATTCCATAGCCGGAGCAGGGATTTGCACCCTGGTGATCCGCTAACCGGTATCAAAGAGCAGAATGCTCTCTTGGTCCTAACCCCTGGTTAGGACTTAAGGTTCTGCAGGCGGACGCATAACTCCTCTGCCACTCCGGCTTACGCTACAAAGAAATTTTGAACAATGAAGTTTTAAACCCCTTCAACGCTCTGAAGACAGATCTTAAATCTGGAGAGTACATCCTCTTACTCAGATCCGCTCTGCAGAATATTGTAGAGATCAGTATCGTAGTCAAAGTCTTCATGATTCCCGGCAAATATCACGAGGAATTCCTCTCTGTATGAAAGGATATAGGTTCATGGTCAATATCAAAATCTAGTTTGTCCCGGACCTGGCCGTGATGGTCGTAGAACTTCGAGTAGTATTCCGAGTTGTAGAAGTGGTCTTCAGCGGCCTCGTCCACTTTATTCTTCCTGACCCTCTCCATCAGCTCTTCCCGAGTATCATTCGAAATAACACGGATCTCAAGATCTGACTCAATAAGCTTCAAACGAACCGCATCACGCAGAAACTCCGACTTAGACTGATACCTGCCACTCTTAATCTCCTCCTCGACACGATCCTCAAGCTCTGCCGGAAGATCAGCACTGATAGCCATAGCACTTAACTGAGGTCGAATTTTAATAAATATTAATAAAATCGACTACTTCATCCGCTTCGTATACTCTCTCAGGTTGAAGTATGTGTCATCGTCCCTCTCCCTAACTCCAAGTAAAACAACAGTGTTTTCCGAAATGTCAAAGAAGACTCGGAAACTCTTCTCTCCTTCCTCGACCTTGAAGTAGTGAACTGGCTCTCCGTGGTTGTCGTAGGACATACCGACGTTTCTCTGGCCCAGTATAGGATTGTCTCTATTCTTCCTTGCCTCAATCTTCTCCTCGACAAGCTCTCTATCCTCTTCAGGAAGCCTAACAAACTCTTCAACAGCCTCGGAATGAACCTCCCAATCCATTATTTACATCTCTTCCCGAACCTTCTCCCACTCAACGGTTTCAGCCTCACCACTTCTAACCTCTTCAGCCCGGCGAGCAACATCCTCAGGAGCCAACAGAATCTTGTCCAGATGAGTCCTCACAGCCTCCTTGATGAAGTCGGACTTACTCGTATACTCGCCGCTCTCAACTCTCTCACTGATGGCATCCTCAATCTTGTCTGGGAGATCAACCGTGGTTGTCATGATAAACAATACTATATTATTGTCGAAGGTTTAAAT
>JBDGSL010000027.1:8925-13741 GCA_042217555.1 Candidatus Nanohalobium sp.
CACTTATGCCAACATGGGTAGGTTGGGCGGTTTGGGGTCGCCTCTTTCCAAAAAATCCTCGTTATGTTGGAGCCGTCAACCGTGGAGGCGGCGGTTCCTGAGGGGTTGCTTGTCTCCGGTGTTGGTTGTTTGACGATCCGTCCTCCAGGATGCAGCGGGTTGTGAACCGGGTCAGGCCTTGACGGGAGCAGCCCTAAGCAGTCAGTTGCATGTTTGGAGGGTGGCGGATCCGAAACCACGCCGGAGAGGAGTCCTTCAGGACCGTCCACTCCCGGGAACCCACTGTTTTTTCAGTTCCTGCAGTTTCTTCTCTGTTCTTGTGTATGGTGTGTATATGCCTGCTGCAAGACCTATAATTGCTCCTGCTATGACATCAGAGGGGTAGTGTGCTCCGAGGTAGATACGGGAGATGCCTACGATAACGGCTAGTGTGTAAAGGTATCGTTTTGTTTTGCGTGTTGAGAGAACTGTGGCAAGCAGGAAAGCGGTTGCAGTATGTCCTGAGGGGAAGGCGTGTGTGTTTAGGCCTAGAGTTACTGCTTCTGTCGCTGCCTGCGGCCTGGGCCTTGCTACGGCGGCTTTGAGTATGTAGACAAGTATTTCTGTGGCGAGAAGGCCTTGAAATAGCTCTGTTTTTTCTTTTTCCTGCTTTGCGAAGTGCAGGTAGAGAAGTAAGGTAACTCCGAACACAGGGCTTCCAAGGGAGGTCAATGAAGACATTATACTGGTTAGTAAAGGGTTTCTGAGTTCTGCCGTTAGATGTAGTATCTCTGTTTCCAGCATTATACCATGGGTTTTTGGCTTTGATTTACATCAGTTGTGGGGTAAAGAAGTAACAGTGGTATCCTAGTTGATATACGTCTACGGTACGTCCCATGTTTCGGAGGAAAGCTTCAGGGTTATAGATGAAGCCCTGGAACGGCATGATCCGGAAGTGGTTGCACTGGAGCTTGATACTCCACGTCTGAATGCTCTTGTAGCTGATGAGGAACGGAGAGGTGGAAACATTTTTCTCAGACTGGTTAAAACTTTTCAGGAGAGAATAGGTTCGAAAACCGGTGTGATGCCGGGAGAGGAGATGAAGTACGCCTTCGAAAGAAGCGTGGAGGAGGAAAGGGAAGTGGCTCTTGTAGACCAGGATATAAGACGGACTATGCAGCATCTTAAACAGGTTAGCAGGAAGGAAAAAGTCAGGGCGGCGTTTTCAGTGCTTGCAGGTTTTTTTATCGGTAAAAAGTTCGACGTATCCAGCATACCTGAGCAGGAAGTTATAGAGGAACTTACGGAGAAGATGCAGGAGGACTTCCCCGGGATATACTCGGTGCTGATGGAGGAGAGAAACAGTCATATTGCAGAAGCGTTGAAAAAGGTTGAGTCAGAGAGTGAGGGTGATGTAGTCGCTTTCCTCGGAGCAGCGCATGTCAAACCGGTTAGGAGGATTCTTGATGAAGTCGATAGTCAAGGTGCAGTGGCGGCAGCAGAGTAAAGGCTGGAAGGCCAACCTTTTCCTGGCGTCAGAAAACGGATTTGAGAAGAGAGGTCTGGAACCGGGCAGAAAACTTTCGATGGAGATAACCAACGAGCGAAGATGCACAGGTTATGCCCCGGCCAAAGGTGAGAGAGCGCCCTGCCCAGATTTCAGAAAGGTTGAGAAAGGATCGCAGTGTCCGGAGTGCCGTGGAAAAGACATATACACGGGTTATGTGAGGGGAGAAGAGAATGATCTTGAAGGAGAGTTCTCGGTGTATATGGCTCAGATAGGAGAAAAAGTAAAAGTTGGAGTAACCAGGAAGGAGAAGATCCCGAAGCGTTGGGTGGAACAGGGGGCGGATTATGGAGCAGAGATACTTTCCGGAGTAAGTTCAAATGAGGCACTGGATAAAGAAAAAGAACTGACATTGGGAAAAATCACGCAGAGGATAAGGAAGGAGTACAAGACATCGCCGCCCGAGAACCCTGTAAAGCTGAGAAATATTCTGGATGAGAAAGGTTTCGACGCAGAGATAATAGACGTACAGGACCTGACAGCATACCCCGGTATCGAAGGAAGGTTCACCAGGAAAGGACTGCTAGAAGGAGAAATCCAATCAGTAAAAGGCCAGATCGTCTCAAATGGCAGGGTAGCAATGGCGATGACCTCGGGAAAAGTCTTGAAGCAGCCGGATCAGAAAGGATTGGAAAGGTTCTAAGTTACTTCTTCCCTGATTTCAAGGCCTTTATCTCACCAATAGATGCATACAGTTTTCCAGATAGCTTTACTTCTTTGTTCTGGCTACAGACTCCTGTTGATGTTCAGAATGATGATTTGGGTATTATGTCTGCAGAAGTCGGTTCTATTATGAGAGATTGGCAGTTTAATGAAGGTAAGTTCCAGCTATTTTGGCAAAGTAATGAAAGTCTTCCTACAAGAGAAGTCGACATTTCTAAATTTGATTTCTCTAATTTTCACTATCTTGGTCTCCGTTATAACGGCTCTCACTCATCAGGAATAGTTGATACCGAATTCTATGATACTGACCACATTGGAGATGTAACTCCTGCTAAAATAGATCAAACTATTAAACTTGGAAAGGCTTACCAACCAGACTTTGAGGGCAAATTAGACGAATTCAGGCTATATAACCGTTCTTTGTCTCAACAGGAGGTTAAACGCTTGTACGAGGTTAGGAGCGAGGATTGGGCGGTTAGTGGTTGTAAGTTGACTGGAACTGCAGTGAGGCAAGTAATAAAAGAGTATGTGTTTGGTATTATTGTGTTATGACGATGAGTGTTGATTTGCCTGGTGGTCTTGAGAGGGAGATTGATTCTGAGGTGGGTAAAGGACGGTATAAGTCGAAGTCTGAGTTTATCCGGGATGCTGTTAGGCGTCTTCTGGATGAGAGGAACAAGATTGAGTATAGGGAGTTGTCTGTGGAGGCTCAGAGGCGGATTGCTGAGGCCAGGGAAACTGATGAGGAGTACAGTCCTGAAGAAGTTAGGGAAGCGTTAGGAATCGAGGATTAGAAATGCATGAATTACAGCTTCAAGGCGACTGCCAAGCAGTCTCTGGAAGAACTTGACAAAGACCAGGCTGAAGAAGTAATTGGGTTAATTGAAGAAGTGGCAAAGCAGGGATTTAATCATGACAAGGTTAAGTTGATTAAGGACAGGAACGGTGACTGGGTTTACCGCATCAAAGCAGACGAAGAAAACACTAACCACAGGGTTTTCACCGATTACATCGAAGGAGAACTTAAAGTACTTGATATACTGCATCGAAACATAGCTTATGAGGACAAATACGGAAACCAGTAGAACATGCGCATTTTGAATACTACGAGGAAGATATAGCAGTGTTCGAGAGCCCGATGTTTCAACAAAGAGTCTTGATCTCTCTATTCTCTACTCCTGAAAGAGTTAAAATTTAGCAGGAGGAAAATCTTTGTATGACTGACTTTGAACGTGCGTTAGTGAATTCGTTTAACGAGTTTTTCAAGGAGGAAGGGATTGAAGGTATTGCGCATAGGAAGAAGCAGCACCGGTTTTCAAGTCAGTTGTGTGATGTGCTGGTGGATTCGCCACATGAGACTTTTTACCTGGCGATCGAGAACAAGTCTGTGAAGACGTCGAGTACGGGGAAGCTGTACTTTTCCCAGCATTTTTCACAGAGTAATGGAGGACACCAGGTGGAGCGTATCTCGGATTTTATCGACAGGTCGGGTAGAAGAGGTTTTCTGGCCGTCGAGCTTAAACGTGGCAGGGGACGTGCCAGGAAGGCTTACATGGTGCCGTGGAGTGCTGTCAGAGGTGCTTACAGGAAGGATGAGGCAGGTCTACATATAGATGAGATACAGGAGTATCCGGAGATCCTGAGAGACTCTGAGGATTACGACCTGACAGGTAACATGATGGAGATGTTCACGTGAGAAAGGGTTTTTATTCAGAGACGGATACTTTTTTTGTTGTATGGTTGAAGCGTTGAAGCCTTCAAAGAAGGACGCACTGAACATGCTGCTTGCAGGCCTTGTTGTAGGCACGGGTTTTGCAGCGTACAGGGATGTAACTTCTCCAGGCCGGTTCATGGCGGTGACGTTGCTGGGGCCTTTAGCGGTTTTCTTCCGGGAACTGGGCCAGAGAACTGTCGCACATTTCATGGAGGCGGATGTCCATACTGAGCTCTCAACTGAGGGTTCCGTGACCACTTTACTGGTAGCTTTTCTCTCTTATATCTCGGTTTTCAGCCTGGCACTGCTTATCCCGGTTTCTTCCGGTTACTCTAATAGAAGCTACGAGAACTGGGGTAAAGGCATCGACGCTATCTGGGCTAAAAGAGAGTACTGGCTGGCTGCCTCCGGCATAACCACTCTTCTGATAGCCTGGCTGTTATCCTTCATCGCCGGTTTCCAGGTACTGGCAGAGATGACAGCTCTGTTCGCTTTCTTCCAGTTACTGCCTCTGGACGAGGAGAAATCTTTCTGCGGTAAGCTTGACGGTGCGTACATAATCCTGTGGAGCGGCTTCATGTGGCTGATATTCACAGGCCTCACCATTATAGCTCTTACAGTCTCAGTTTTATGAAAACTTTAAACAGGTCGACTGACAAGAAGTTCCTGTATGCCTAAGATAAGCGTCGGCCGAGATGAAGAAGACCAGGAAGAACACGGAATGAAGGGAACAGGAGAGATAGGAAAACACCTGGTAGGAGAAAACGAGGAAGCCCACGCCGCAAACCCCATACACTTCGACGTCGCCACACCACACGTCATGGGAGTCTTCGGAAAAAGAGGAACCGGTAAGTGCATGCTTCCGGATGAGAAAGTACTTACAGATCAAGGCC
>JBDGSL010000028.1:0-11583 GCA_042217555.1 Candidatus Nanohalobium sp.
GAAGCAGTTCTGGAGAAGCTGGACGAAAACAGGGAAAGATTCGATGAGGAAACAGCAGAGGAAATAACTGAAGGCCTCGAGGAATGGACTACAACATAACTACGAGCTTTTAGTATCTAAAAAATCGTCGATACTATCTTCTAGAATATTTAAATGCTTGTAGAGTATGCTTTGTGTATCTTTAGTATGATTAGATGTTTTTATCTTATCAGCCATCCTTTCTAAGTGTTCTAACTTCTGTTTAGTTCTATTATATGGTTTCCTCCTGAATTCGGCTTCTTTGTCCGAAATTAGATTGAGCTTACCGGTAGGGTTATCGCGTTCCAGGTCTGAAAAATTGGAGTCAAAACCCTCTAAATTTAGATAAGGCTCAAGGTCACTAATGAGTTCTTTCTCTAATCTGTCAGGATTTTCTACTTTCCAGTATTTTACATAGAAAATGTCCCAAATATCTAACTTTCCATAGCTTACAATGCTGGAATCCTGTCGTATCAGATGTTGTTTAAGCCTACTTCTGATACTGCTATTTGTCTTACCGACATATACCGGCTCCTCATTAAGGTCGTAGAAACAGTATACTCCTTTTTCCGAAGGCAGATTATTTACTTTTTGTCTTAGATTCATTCTATATATGATTAGTATATTTTTAGGTTTCTTAACTTTTGAACCCGACTTCCCTTATGATGTCAACACTTTTAATTCAGTCATGCTCTGGCACTAAGAACGATGTTGATGGGTCTGTCCCCGCTATCCAGTTGTATGACGGGTACTTTTTCAGGATTATCAAGAAGGCACAGAGAAATTTCGGCCTAGACAATGGTTTAGATATGTTGATTTTATCAGCCAAACATGGGATCATTGATCCAGAAGAAGAGATTGAGCATTATGACCAAGTTATGGATGAAGAGAGAGCTAAGGAGCTGAATAAGGAAGTTGTAGAAGCAATAGCCAAACGTGTAGAGAATAAAAACTACAGTAAAATTGTTTGTAATCTAGGTAAAGACTATCTGAAGGCAGTAGAAGGTCTTGAAAATCATTTAAGTGACGAGCAGGAGCTACATGTCATCGAAGGTAATGGTATCGGAGAGAAAGGTAAGGTATTGAAAAAAATAGTAACGGGGTCTTCACTGGATAGTTACGTGAATTAGGAATAAAAGATCTACGGACACACCCTAGTTATGGGCAAGTTTGAAATCAAGAGTCAAGCTGGAGACGCACGTATAGGCCATTTACACTTTAATGATACTGATTTAGAAACTCCTCATCTTTTTCCTGTAATCAGTTTCTACGGAGGGGGAAATCAAGAAGCACTGTTCGGAGGGGGTTTCCACAGAACAGTCAAGGAGTTTATGGTAAACCATGAGAGGCAAGTAAATGATGGTAAAGATTTCAGTAACTTATTTGATGGTTTAATGACTTCTATATCTTCTCTTACCGACTTTAATATTAGCGAGGATAAGCTAGAAGAATACTTAAGTAAAGAGATAAGAGAATGGGAGGCCTTCCAAGACTTTGAGGGAGTAATATTCCTGGATTCTGGAGGGTTCAAGGTAATGACACAGGGTGCTCTAGAAGGTAGTAACTTTGAGAAAGAAATTGACCAAGAAACTGCCTACGAACTTCAAAGAAGAGTTGGGGGAGATATATTGGTCAATCTTGATCGGCCTATTCTACCTGACGACACTTATGAAGACCGCGTTAAGAAGGCAGATAAAACTCTGGAGAATGCAAAGGAGTTTATTGAAATTTCTGAGGGTTTTAATGGTGCTAGATACCTCACTGTCCATGGCTACGATAAAAGCATGATGGAGCGGTTTTTCAACCAGGCTGAGGAGAAATTTGACGGGCCTCTAGATAAAATATTTGATGGAATTGCATTAGGTAGTCTGGTTCCTAAGAAAGATGATTATGGTACGCTAATTGATGCTGTAGGAGGATGTAAGGAAGTTATGCAAGAAAGAGGACTTGAAAATATGCCTTTACACGTATTAGGCATCTCTAGCAGCGCAATACCTTTACTTGTGCTTCTGGGAGCAGATACTTTTGACTCGGGCACTTATTTCCAAACAGCAATAAATGGTAAGTACATGACTTCATTAACAGACCACAAGACTTTGGAGGAAGCTAGAGAACAGAACTTCTCTGAATGCAATTGCCGTGTTTGTTCTGATCCGGACCTAGTTAAGAAAATGCAAGGAGAGGCCGAGTACCAGAAAGATATTTACGGCCCCGTTGCCATCCATAATATGGAAGTACAAAAGCGAGAAATTGAAGCACTTAAAGATAGTATTAGAGAAGGTGAGGATGCTCTTAGACTTCATATCGAAAAGACGCTCGGAGAAAAAGACGGCCTTAAGAGATTTGCATATAGAGCAGTAAATAGGTCTTTAGAAGAATACTTCTAAGGTGATAAAATGAAGAGAACTCCACAGGTAAATCAGGTAAATGAATTTTTAGAAATCGCTAGTGACTTTGAAAATCCGCTTGAAATCATTAGAGAAGCTTTATCTAACTCTTACGACGCAGGAGCTTCTAAAGTAGATATTAAAGTAGTTTCTGAGGAAGATGATGTAATTATAATAAGAGATGACGGAGAAGGAATGAGCAAAAAGGATTTAGAATCGTTCTTTGACCTAGGAAATTCATTCAAGGAAAACAGCATTGGTCATAAAGGACATGGAACCAAAATATACTACAAAAGCGATAAAATCGAAATTGAAACAGTAAAGAAAGATAAGAAGCTGGACGCAGAGATGGAAAAGCCGTGGGAGAAGCTAAACAACAAAGAAATGCCTCAATACTCTATCCAAGAGGAACAAAGCGATGAAGATTCATATACCGAGATAAGAATTCATAACTTCAAAGCAGGTCAGGGCTTAAGTGCAGGATCTTTGACTTACAACAAAATCCATCACTATATCAAATGGAAGACTATTGGAGGATCTACAGAACATTACTTCGAAGAAAATCCAAGAATTATGGACATTTCTATCGAGCTGGATGATAGCATAGATGACAGTAAAGATTCTCTTAAACTGAACAATAAATTTGAATTCCCTCAAGAGAACCGACTACCTCAGAATAAGGAATATCCATCCAAACACATGTGCAAAGTTTATCCTCCTAAAGAAATTGAAGTAGATGTTGACGGAGAATCTGTGACTTTGGAAATTGTTGGTATGGTTGGAGGAAAGGAAGCAAGAAATAAATTGCCAACTTACGGAAGCCATAAATCACAGTTTGGAGTATGGCTAGCTAAAGATCATATCAAAGTAGAGAGAATAAATGATGCAGTTGGTCACGATGAAACATACATTCACTTCATGTTCATAGCTAACTGTCAAGAAATAGAGCTTTCTGCAAACAGAGAAAAAGTTAGAAACAAATCCGGCGAAGTTTTCCAGGAAATAACTGACGAGATCAGCGACTTTATGACTAAGGTAATTGAAGATAGCTGGTATAAGAAATATCTCGAACAGCGAAGAATCGATACAAAGAAACAGCGTAATCAGACGCAGTCAAGTTCTCTAAAAGAACGAGAAGACAAGGTACAAAATTTAATAGACCAAAATCGCCGTCCTACTCCGTCTAATACTGTTGAAACAGTGGCGGAAATCGAAAGATCAAATGCCAAAGGATGGCTGCCTCAAAAGCTGCAAATAGCTGATTTCTCACCCGATGAAGATGTAAACACCATTCTTCAAAATGGTAGCAAAATCTATCGGGCAGCAGTTTATCCAAAAATGAGCAGTTTCTTCGAACAAGAAAAGGCTCTAAAGCATGTCGAGAAATTTGTCTGCTGGGAGAAAGGAGATATTGACCAGCTCAGAGAGATAGAGAGAAAGAATTATCTCGGCGATGAAATAGAGTTTAAACTAGATGAAAATAAGATAAGGTATGTTAATGGAAGTGAAAGAGAAATTGATATATTGGAATTGAGCCAATATATTAACTAATTATTTTCTTTCTCTATTGCTAGTTCAGTTCCTTATCGATAAAATCATCGATGCTATCGTGGTTGTTCTCAACAATCTTTGAAATCTCTATATTATGATGAAGTCCTCCCATGGTGACATTTGCAGAACCTATGAGAGCCAGATTAGTACATACAATAGCCTTAGCATGTAAATCCTCCATAATCCTGTAAGAATCGTCAGGTACACGCGACAAAAAATAGTCATTGTGTTCTTTCTCACCGACAATAAGTTTAACTCCGCCTCTGTTTCTTATTGCTGCCGATAAGCTTTCACTATCATAACCCCTATTGTTATATGGATATTTGACCTTGATATCGCTTATCCAGGGACTTAAGATGGCAATCTCCTCGCTATTAAGGATTTGATGACCTATAAAATACCCGATTCCGTTAGAAGGAAATGAAAATGCTCTTTCCATCTAATTTACCTGCGCTTAGAGTTTCTTCTTCAATTACTTTTTCCTCTATTTCATCGTCAGAAACTTCCTTTAGGATTTTGTCCATCAATTTTCTCAGGAAGCGATAGCTAACCACCTCTTCCTGATCTAGGTTTGATTTACAGTTCGATAGATGGAGATTTGCCATGCAGCCGTCTACATCAGGTGGAATAAGGAGATTTCTAATAGCATCAAATCTCCCATCAGGTATATCGCCGAATTCTTCCCTTAGAAATCCTTTAGAGATTTCATTGCCTTGTATTTTCTCTTTGTTAATTTTTCTCTTAGCTTTCAAGACTTCATCAAGAGATACCTCATCTATTGTCTGATTGACTTCCTGAATGTTTTCATAGGTGTTTAAGGCCTCTTGACTTATTTTTGAGATTACTTCAGGATATAGTATCTCTGTTTTTTCCTTTACTTTCTCGTTTAATTCCTCAGTCTCTTCAGATACATCTATATCTATCCATAAGTCTGTGAAATCTTCATCAGTCCATATTTTTTCATTTTCTATCTGAGTGTTGTAACCTACGCGAATTGTTGACTTCAAGAGCTTCCCGGGATTGGAGTTGGCCATCTCGTGGAAATAATCTGCAATTCCTTGGCCGCCTTCAGATTCCTCAAATACATAAACTATTTTTTTCTCGCTATCATAGCCGTAATGCAGGAGTGATGGATTAACTCCGGTTACATCAGATATTAGTAGAGTTAAGAAGTGTGCAGTAGTGTGGTATTTTATTCTCTCTAAGGAAACATCTTCTTCTCTGTAGTTTCTGATCATTTCTTCATCTAGATTAATTTCATCTATTATATCTCCTATTTTCCAGATAATGACTCTTGTATCATAAGAGATACCAAGTTTAGATCCTTCTACACCGATTTCTACTTCTTTTTTGTTGTCCCAGTCAGGATGCCACTCTCCACCATAGAACTGGTTGGGAGTAATTTCTAGTTCTACACCATCTAGACTTAATTGAACTGTTAGTGATTGAAGGTCAATTCCATCAAAGCCTCCATTAAAGTTCTCGAGTGAAGATGAAACTTTAGGAGAGCCGTGAATTCGTCCCGTGCTGCTTTCGGAGTGTCGAGGACATTGATCTTCCTTGCCTAGCAAGTGGTAACATTCTGGGCAATAGTCTACAACTCCATTGGCTTTTTCCTGGGTCCTATCAAGTACATCCTTCATAGGGATGGAATCAGGTATAATTATATCGCCTTTACGAGTTCCATCAATATTAGAAAAGTCAAAAACTACTTCACCAGAATCTTTCTTTTTGGTTTTCGGCTGGAAGACCTGTAAATAAGGGCCGCTCTGTTTGTATTGTGTGCGGTAAGGAGAGTACTTCCCGAAGATTTTAGTCAGTGGTTCTTCCCAGTTATCGTCATATTCGAAATCTGGAACAAAGGTGACATTCTTTCCTCCGCCTCCTCCGAAATAATTCTTTGGAGTGTACCACACCTTCTCTCCGTACCCTTCTCCGGATACTTGGAGGAATCTGTCATAGAAGTATGCGCTCCTCATCAATCCTTTGAATGCATGAAGACTCCATTTTCTATAGGGTACATCTAAGTAACTATCAAGGTTTTCAAGCGACTTCTTGAGGTAGTAAACTCTCTTTAGGTCATTACCGTATTCTTCTACTTTATCTGCAGTTAAGTTATCTAGTGTATCAAGCTTATCTTCAAATTCTCCCAACTCGCTAAATGCGTTATCAATTTGAAGCTCAACATCGTGGACTTTCTTACCATCTTTGTAAAGTAATTTGTGTTCTAGTTGGCTGATATCTCCACTTATATGATGCAAGTCTCCTGAAACAGACCTAATAACTCTAAGTCTTTCATCATTAGAATCCTTTTCGCGCTCTAATTCTGATCTCAGGTCCTTCAGTTTCTGAAGAATCTCTTCTCTATCTTCTTCCATTTCTCGAGCCTCTACAGCCGCATCTACAATATCTTTCGTTAATTCTTCTCCACAGACATCTATCATTTTGAGGCCTTTTTCTTCTACATCTTCTAAGAGTTGGCCAAGGGTATCGCTCTGTAGGAGTACATTAGAGTTCTGATCTGTGTATTCTAGAATTTCTTCAAATTCTTCTTCAATTTCTTCTTCCCGTTCGTCCAAATCTGATAGAAGCCGTTCAATAACATCTTGGCTTAGCAAAGTTCTTGCATCTATTTCTTCATCCAATATGTCTCCTATTGCATCTTCAGGATTGTCAAGTAAAGTCCAGAACTCCTCATAATCGAAATTATCATTGAATAATTTCTTCAGAAGCTCTATTTCCTTAGAGTCTTCAGGTATTGAACCATCCCTATAGATTCTATTACCTTCTTTGTAAAATTGCAGGTTTTTATCGTGAATCCATTTGACGATAGGATTATCGACATTAAGAGGGATGTCTACTTCTGAGTCAAGGAATCTATCAGCCCTGTAGAGAAGATTGGAGTCTTGACCATTATTATTTAGAACCATCATGAGGTAAGCTTCTTCGCCAGGTTGTCTCGCTGCTCTTCCTATTCTTTGAACGAATGAGGCGTAGTTCATTGGTGCGCTGTATTGAGTCACTATACGGATTCCCGGAAGATCGACACCTACTTCCATGGAGGAGGATGATATGATCATCTCTGCTTCTTCTAAATCACTGGAACTTAGATTAGTTTGTGAGTGATTTGTTTTGATGTCCAAGGGCTCATCAATGAATTCTTTACCCATCTGAGTTGATATGTCTGGCCAGTCTTCAGTCTCATTCTGGTGGTAACTCCAAAGTCCCTCAGATTCTGCATCTTCCAATTGTTTTTCTCTCTGATTAATTTGGCTTATACTGTCGATAAAGTTCAAACTGGTGCTTCTATCTCTGCCTTCATCAGAAGGTTCTTGTAACAAACAGTGGGAGAGAAGCATTGTTTCCTGAATGTAGGTAGATGCTAATCCCATTTCATCTGCTGACTCAACAAAGAAAAGGTGTTCTTTTTCCTCAGCTTCTTTCTTATCTTCTTCCTCTACTTCTATAACCTCTGCCGAGTTTTGAGGCAAGTCGAATATTTTCTCTGTAAATGATTCAGCAGCATCTAATGTTGCTGAAGAGCCTGCCAGAAGTAATGGAGAATCCTTCACGCTCTTTATGTTCTTAATAACGTTTGCAGCGTGAGCACCATAGATGCCCTCATATAAATGAGTCTCGTCGAAGACTATCGCATCCATGGCCTCTGAAATCCTGTAATTGGGTTTTAAGGTAAATTGTTCCATGGACTCCAGAGTTGTCAAAAGTATGTCCGGAGGACTATTTTTTATTTCGCCTCTATGTAACTTCAGCTGAGGATATCCGAATTTATGTCCATTAGGGCACTCAATTCCATACCAACCTCTTGAAGAACTTGTTTTCCAGTCGAAGTTTACTACTTCATCCGAATCGCATATTTCACAATTAGTAAAAGCAAAATTGCCATCTCTCGTTTGATAATCCCAGGAATTGTAGACATCTCTTTTTCTGTTCTCAATGTCTCCATGCCACATTCCTACTTCTAATTTATGATCATATGTTTCTTCTACTCTATGTATACCTTCTAGTACACGACCTAATTGATCCTCTAATAAATCTTTTCTCGGATATACCAAAACTACGGTATCCATTTCTTCATCTTCCAGTAGCTTCAAAATAGGACCTAAAAAACCCTCTGTTTTACCATATCCTGTGGGTGCAGAAAGTAGTACTCCTTTCGAGTTGTCAGTGTCTTTGATTTCTTGATGAGCGTTGAAAATTCCGGTCCATGCATCCTCCTGAAAATTCAGTAATGTATCAAACTCGAAAATTTCCAAAGTATCGAGTATTCTTTGATCATCCCCGGAGTATTCGGTAAAGTCAGGCCTTTCTATATTTTGACCGTGGTATTTTAGAAATGAGGATACCTTACGCGCCTCCCCTTGATCTTCTTCAGTTATCCTTCTTGCTTGTAGAATTCCATTGATTAGGGGTCTGATATCATTTTCAAAGCGAGAAAGGTCTGAGTTTGGATGGGCGTGTTTCACATTGATCTATATTGAATAAAACATAATTAAATTGTAATGACTGTAAATTCTAATATATTATTTAAGTAAGGCTCTAGTAATACTGAATTAATATGCCAAAGATAACAGTCGATATCCCTCGGCATCTACTCGAGGATCTTGATGAACATACTGGAGATGACAAAAAATTCGTTAACAGATCAGATGCAATTCGTGCCTCAATCCGTAAGACCTTGGATTTCATGGATGAGATTGATGAGAAACATGGTAGAGCAGAAGATGCCCGTGAGGAGGATAAAGAATGATAGAAAATATTCTGCTCTGGACTCTACTAACATTAACAGGTGCGACTGCTACAGTTCTCCTTGGGGAGCGATATGGATATGAAGTCATTATCGGAGTATTCGCCGGGTTAATTGTAACTGCACAGATATTAGCCAATAAGACAGTCACAATACTTGAGTTTACAGTTCCTGCAGGAGTTCTAGTCTACTCAACCAGCTATTTACTGACAGATGTTTTAGCTGAGTTTCACGGTAATAAAGAAGCTAAAAAGGCCGTCTGGAGCGGATTTATGGGTTCAATTCTGCTGGTATTAAGCATCAATATTGCAATCTCTTGGCCCGGAGCTGCTTTCTGGAAGGGTCAAGAAGCATTTGCACAGGCATTAGGTTCTACTTGGAGGATTGTAGCAGCATCTCTTGGAGCCTATCTCGTGAGCCAGAACTTAGATGTGTTCCTATTCCATAAGATCAGAGATAGAACAGGAGAATCCAAGCTTTACCTCAGGAACATTCTTTCCACGGGAGTCTCACAGTTTGTAGACACTGTCATCTTCATAGTAATAGCATTTTACGGGGTAATGCCAATTGTTCCTCTCATCATAGGACAGTACATCATTAAGCTTGGAATTGCAGCACTTGACACGCCATTCCTCTATTCAGTTAAGTACTTCAAGAACAGCAAATGGGCGAACTACCAACTTCCAAGCTTCGATTTCAGAGGGATGATAACAAGTGACTAAGGCCTTAGTACTGCTTTCTGGAGGTATAGACTCAGCAGTTTGCCTCCGGAAGGCACTCCAACAACATTCAGAAGTAGAAGCTATTCACTTTGATTACGGGCAACAAACAGAGCACATAGAGCGCAGAAACGCTCAGAAACAGTGCAGGGAAAAAGATGTTGAACTAGAAATCGTAGATTACAGAGATGTCTTCAGCAACTTTGCTGAGGGAACAGTCAGAGACAAAGAGTATAACTCTAGTAACACTGTAGAAGACGAGCACTCTGTTGGTTATGTGCCTCAGCGAAATCTACACTTATTGACCTCGGCAGCGGCAAAAGCAGAACATCACAGCGAAACAGGTGAAGAAATATTTCTGTATATAGGTGTTCAGAGCGGAGACGCCGGAGATTATCCAGACTGCCGTCCGGAGTTCATGGAGTTAGCAGAAAAGACTATTAACCAAGCGACAGAACAGCACGAGTTTAATATTGAGACTCCTTTAATCTCTAGATCCAAGGAGGAAGTATTAGAACTCGGTCAGGAGCTCGGTGTAACCTGGGAATTGACTTTTAGCTGTTACAACGATGAAAATGAGAACCCATGTGGGGAATGTCCGGCATGTATTGAGAGGGAAGAGGCTTTCCAGAAAATCGATTTTGATGACCCAATTCGCCAAGAATAAAACCATTAGTTAGTTAAATAGATATATGGCTAATCTCAGAGATAATCTTCTGCATGTTCTGGATAACTACGAGTCTGCAAGTTCTGAAGAATTCGCAGGCCACCCGATAAAGGATGTAATTAAGGAGGATTTGCCCGAGAATATTAATTCAGCTCTTGAAGAGTTTGGAAATCTTGAGGTAAAAGGTTCTGCTGGAAAGGGCAACTGGACTTCTACTCCATATATTGCTATAATGGACAGCCGAGAGACGAATACTCCGCAGGAAGGAGTTTATGTCGATTACCTTTTCAAATATGATGAAGGGAAGGTCTATCTTGCTATTGATCAAGGTTATACTCAATTGACAGAAGATTATGGTAAAAGAGAAAGCGGAATCCGAGGACTTCAACCTGGCAACCATCGAGAGCGGATCACAGAGAATCGCTACAATGGAAAGCGAGGAAAAAGAGATTGCAGTATACCACGACAGCTCCGCCAGAGATCTCGACATAGAGTTCAAGTTCGATCCAGAAGAAGATAGCGATGAACCTTACTGAAGGCCTGAAGAAGTGGAGTTAAAGTCCCGTGAAATTATCAGCGAGTACTTCAACAAGAAAACCCGAGAAGTTACAGGAAGGCCTGATGTTATACTGGTCGAAATTATCGATAAAGATTTAGAGGACAGAGAATTCTTCATCACCGAGGTCAAAAACTCCACCAACGAGAAAACCATCAAGAGAGGTATCAAAGAGGCCTTAGAGTACCTTGCGTTTCTCAGAGACGGAGATGATTTCATCTATGAAAGAGAAAATCTGGGTGGAGAAAAGTCAGGCCTGCTAGTTGTCCAGGATTTCGAAGATGAGAACAGAGGAACTGATTTAGAGGATCAGGAAGGCCCTGTCAGGATTGTTGAGGCCTCTAAACTTGAAGATGATATAGAAGCTTTAATTGAGGAGAAGATTTCGGTTTAGTTGACTAGATTAATGGATTTGAAAAAAGTTTTTAATTTTTAACTTGCATTTTGATTGTTACTAATAATCACGGTCTATATGACCATCAGGAGATAGCTAATTATCTCCGAACTGGTGAGATTGATGAGCAAAGACTTCCTCCGAAACGAAAAAGAAGTTAGAGAAGAGTCTAGAGAGACTTTGGACTATCTTAATGAGGAAGATGAAGACGAAGGGTTTCTTAGAAATGAGTTCAAGAAGCTCAGAAAGCTTTCAGGCGGAATTCTGTAAGAAATTTACTTGATTTCAGTTAACTCAATGACTATTTTATGAATATGACTAGCTCGCTGTCTTTGGCTCTAAGTGGCTTTTGCCTTGTGTTTGTAGCCAGTCGCCGGCTGCGCGAAGGTTTTCTTCGTTTATTTCCAGTTCTCCGTTGCCGAGTCTTACTGCCGGTCCGTTGGGGTCCTGGTGTGAGGCCTTTTGTGCGGTGTCGTTGTCGTAGAGGAATGCTGTGGTTTCTCCGACCCATCTGTGGATTCCGCCG
>JBDGSL010000029.1:0-1745 GCA_042217555.1 Candidatus Nanohalobium sp.
CGGAAGCAATAACTCTTGAAATAGTCGGTTTTTCTGGATATGCTTCCGATAAACCGGCTGTGTTCATGAAAGGATTGTTTGTTCAAGACAGAATGTTAGCGTTCATAAAAAGTAAATTCATTTTCCGCTTCGTAATCTCTTTCCTAGCTCTGGGGAAATGTGGTCGCTTACCTCATTGGCAACTTTCTCGACATCGTATTCAACACGATGATGCTCTACTTCCATTTTCTCTAAGTCAAGTACTGCGTAAGAAGCTCTTGAATCTCCGTCTCTCGGCTGTCCTACACTTCCAGGATTTAACACAATGGTATCTCCAATATTTTTCTTAAACGGCACGTGAGTGTGTCCAAGAACTATAATATCAGGATTTTCCGAAAAATCTCCTAATAGATCTTCTGAAACGTCTTTTTCGTAAACATATTCTTCTAAAGGTTTATCAGGAGATCCATGAGTAACGAAGATTCTTTTTCCCTCTATATTTCTAGTCATTTTTTCAGGTAGTGACTTGAGGTAATTTAGATTATTGTGACTTATTCTATTTCGATTCCATTCAAGAGATTTTCTTGCTTGTGGTGTCATGCTAAATAAGGATTCCATTTCCAATAATTTCGCATCGTGGTTCCCCACGACTGAAATAACCTTTTTATCTTGAATCGTTGAGATAACTTCGTTAGGTCTCGTGTAGTAGCCAATCAAATCTCCAGCACAGATAAACCTGTCAATCTCCTTTCTTTCTAAATCTCTTATAACTGCCTTAAGAGCCTCATAATTTGAGTGTACATCTGAGAAAATCCCTATTTTCATACTAAGATATTCTTTGCCAACAATTAAGAATAATCAAGTTGTATCCTCATCAGGTGTGACCTTGTTAAATGCGGTGCTCCAGTGAGCATATACTCTCTTATCCACACCTTCTAGTATAATTCCATCTTCCTGCATTTTTCCAAACAGTTCCCTCGCTGAGTTAAGTACCTGCTGAGTAGTTTCTCTTCTCTCCTGCTTATCCTTATTTCTATACTTCCTAGAGATTTTGTAACAACTCCAGAGATAATGATCCCAAGAATCACCTCTTAAAGTCCAACCAATTTCATCAGGATCATCTAATTGCCCTTCAAATAAGTCTTCCTCATAGGGAGAGTTCATTCTAATATTCGAGATATAACCATGATCATCTAGAATTGTCAAATCGTTTAGTTTTAAGTCGGCTAACAAATGATCTGTATAATACTCGTAAGAATGGCTTCCTCCTCCCTGTTCATGTTCTGGATCTACTCTTCTCAGATCCATCCTCCTTACATTCTTATAGTGTCCTGATGCAAAAGCATTGATTCCTAATCCGAAGTAAAGATGAGCTACATAATGAGAATGCCCCATTATAATTTCATATCGGTTATGTCCTTCTTTTAGCGACTTAAGCATCTTGAGCAGGCTTGAAACCCGCTTGTAGCCGACTAAAGGATAGCTATTTTCGTAATCATATTTCGGGGAGATGTAAAAACCATCTACATCAAGAGAGGTTATCCTATTGAGTAGCTTATTTCTCTGTTCATCTTTCTTCAGTCTATCTCCAGAGAATGGTAGAGAGGCAAATACAGGTATTTTTCTTCCTTCTTCATCAACTATATCTATAAATTCCTCTACTATTTTCTTCCAAACTCTCAAGTTTGCATCTGAGAACGAATTTAGTACCAGAGAAGGCACAATATAAGCATCGGTTTCTAGGTCATCTTCTACCTCTTTCACTT
>JBDGSL010000003.1:0-6563 GCA_042217555.1 Candidatus Nanohalobium sp.
TACATCGTAGATAGTTACCTCGGCCTGTATCTTATCCAGTTCATATCTTTCCAGTTCCTCACCTCTTTCAGGAGGCAGTGACATGAACTTGGTAAGCATAAAGTTAGGCCTTACCAAAGGATGGAAGTACTCCCTGTATATCTCCCGGTCGCCGACGTGATGTCCGCTTACACGGTCTCCTACCTGCTGAATCAACTTGGTACCCTCCAGTATCTCCCTGACCGGTTTAACAACGTCCTGTATAAAGTATTTCACACATCTCTGCTGCTGTGGATAGCCTTCCTCCATCTGCTGCCTGAGATGTCTTTCCTTCCTCTTCAACTGGACAAACGCACCGACAGGATCCGTCCTGAGCTTGTTGAAAACCGTTTGCTGGACCTCCGGCAGGTGTTCACTGTATATCTGGCCGCATTTCTCCGTTCTGACGTTCTGCGACAGGTATCCTTCACGTGAGATCTCCTGAAGTGCCTCGGCAACCTCCTTCAGAAGCTGTACCTGGTCCTCTCCGTACTCGTACTCCCTGGACTCCGCCAGTATAACAGATTCAGCACCCGGAACCTCCTGCAAGATGTTTATGACACGGGCCATGACCTCAGGGTAGTCCTCAATACTTGCACCGTACATAGAGCCAAGAGTGTTGATCCTGACCGTACCGGTCTCCTCATCGTACTCGTAGTCAAACACGTCCTGGCCTTCTTCCATAACTCATCCCAGCATTATTATTCAAGCACTCCTAAAATAAAAGATACGATGGCCGACCAGAAGATCATAAACAAGATCGTCGACAGGGTCAACGACTTCAACCGCAGGGTAAGAGACATAGAGGAAAACATAAGAAACCTCAACGCAAGAGTAAACACCCTTGACGACACCCTCATGGACAAAACAAAGAACATAAACAGCGATATACAGGAAATAAACAGCGACATATCAGAACTGAGAGACAGGATAGCCAACATAGAGGTAGACATCAAGGAGATAAACCGTGAAAAAAGAAAGTTCGTCACATCCAACGAAATCGAAGAAATAGAAAACTACATGGACCTTATGAACCCGTTAAACGCAGGATTCATAACCCGCAGCGAAGCCAAAAAACTGGTAGGCAAGAAAGACTCAGGTCTGACAAAGGAAGAAGTAGAAGAAATAGTCGACAGAAAGATAAAAAACCTCGAAAAACAAAACAATACCGAAGAAAAACCCCGGTGAACTCAAAAAATGAAATTCAAACTGTTCGAAAGGCTTAGAGACGACGAAGAACCAGACAACACCACACCCACAACATCACAGGGACTTGGAGAACCACAGATGGACCAGGACCCGCAGATGGACCAAGGCCCACAGATGGGAGGAAGCCTTGAAAGAACTGTGGAAAACATGTTTCAGCAAGGATACTCCGAAGATGAGATCAAAAACGAACTACAGGGACAGTACTCACACCAGGAAATACAGAAAGCCGTCAACAACGCAGTTACAAGCAACGCAACAGGAAACGACGGGCCAGAACCCATGACACCGTACCAGTCAGATACAGACGACGCAGTAAGCCCCATGGACGAAGGATTTGACGGTTCACAGCCAGAAAACCCGGGAAACCCTGAAGGAAACCCTGGAGGAAGCCCTGACAGCATGGGTAATCCTGCACCGAATCCGCCGCCAAGTTCCCCGGAACCCGCTAATAATTTACAGGGCGGAGGAGAACCGGTAAACCAGGAAGTAGAGGAACTTATAGAGACCATAGTAGCTGAGAACTTCCAGAGAGTAACCGAAGAGTTCCAGAACGTCTACCAGGAACTTGACGCGATAGAGGAAAAAATGGAACAACTGGAGAACAGGGTACACGACCTCGAAGTAAGAGATGACGAAGACCAGGAACAGTTCGTACAGAAAGTAGACGAGATGGAAGAACACATAGACGACTACCAGTCACGGATCGGCGGACTGGAAAAAGCATTCCAGCAAGTCCTACCTAACCTCGTCGACAACGTAAGAGACCTGACACAGCTTGTACAGGAGATCAAACAGGAAAAAGGCATAGAAACACAGACAGACATATCAGAACAGGACGTAGAAGAAGACATGGAAGACCTCAACTGGTAAAAAACCATTTCTCTCCTTTCCTCATACAGAGAACGTTTTTTCTAGGTAGTCCTGACAATCACAGCCAGCATGAAAACCATGAACAGGACGGGAAACACCACGTCCTGCCACGTATCCTCCACACCACCCAGCAAACCACTCCAGTTAAGGTTGTAGGCCAGAGAACCCAGGAACGCAACCAGGAACAGGACGATACCGAGACCGGCCACAATATTCCCTTCAACACCCTCCGTCATCTCAGTGACATCTACACCACTGATAGAAAGCAGGATAATCAAGCCAAACAAACCAAAAAGAATGAACCCGATGCTAGCAGCAAAGTTCAAGAACAAACCCTCAGGTGCAAAAGCATACACACCAAGCAAAGTAAAGAAAGACGCACCTAACGCCACACCACCAGCAGCCGAAGACTCACTGAACACCTCATACTTCGCCAGCAAACCGTAAATCAGAGCAGCAAACAGAAGCCACATAAAGACGTAAGAGGCTCCGGAATCAATCATCATCTGAAGTAAAGACTCAAACGCTGCCATTAACTATCACTTATTGTCTTTAAGTTTATCTTCTACATCAGCATTAATCAACCAGTCCAGGGCGGTGAATCCAGTACTGTTCTCCTCCTCTTGACTGCTTGGTTCTTTCGTCACGAACCATATGGCACCACCTACAACCACTGCCCAGATAGCACCTGTCTCCAGCAACCATACCATGCCGTTGTTAATCATGGAAAACACGCCGAACTCCTGTACAATCGGAGGGCCGAAACCTCCCGCATACACAAATGCAGCACCCACCGACATCAGTATGAAGACAACGAAAGCCCCCTTATTAATCACACTCTGCTCATATCCTACAAACGCCAGCATCGTCAGCAAACCAAGTATCCCTATAACACCTATCGTGATCTTCCCAAAGAAATCGATGAAGAACGTCTGGTAGAACGGATTCATCACAATAAACCTGGCAGTGAAGAACGCCATAATCAACGCCATCAAAGGCGCCATATTCTCCAAATCATCCGGAAAGACAAAATCTGCCTTCTCCAGTGCAATGTAGAAAACCATCCAGGAAAGCAGGAAAGGTAAAAGTAAACTGAAAGCATCAGCTCCGGCCATAAACCCAATAAACTCTGAAAAACCGGAGACATCAGCCATTGAGCTACTGTTCACCCTCTCTATTCATGTAATGCGTGATCTTCCTGTTCAAAATCCACAGCTCCCTGCCGATCATCATCAAACCAAGCATGGTGATCCACGGAAAGATAACTCTACCAAACTCGATAAAGTTCGGTCCCTGAGAGACAAAGAACATCGAATAAACAGCTACAGCTATCGCTCCCAGTGAGAGAAGAACTATAACCAGTTCATCCACAACATTTTCCGCCTCATACACAAAGTTCCGGAAATCTTCTTTATTCATCATTAAACACCTACGGCATCATCATATTATTCCTCTTTCTTCCCTGCATTTTAGCAACCGCATAACCTGCAACAGCACCTATCATCAACACAGTAGGATTATTCATAACCTGCTGCATAATCGTCGCACTAGCCTGAGCCTCTGCCATTTTATATCGTCCTGTAACCTACTTTATCTTCCTGCTTTAAATAGTTAAACCACGGCCGGGGTCAACCGAACAGATTCTTGAATCTGCTTAAAGCCTGGCTGAACATATTCTCTTCCTCCTTAAGCTTCTCATCTATATCTTTAAGTTGATCGACAAAATTGTACCAAGGGGCTAGGTCCTCATTAGAATACCAGTTGTTACCGTTTAACTTTCTGTTGATCTGGCTTGAGAATTCAATGAAATTTCTTATCCGTTCAATCTCCTGCTCAACTTCTTGCTCATCTCTCTTCAGTTCCTGGATATCAAGCTCTAACTCTTTCTCTATCCTTTTTTTAGCTTTCAGGCTTTTCTTGAGTTGTTTCTTGATCTGACTGATCTGTTCTCCTTCTTCCTCAGCTTCTTCCAGTTCTCTTTTATCAGCTATGTTGGCAGCAATCTCCTCGGCTTTTCTATCTATTTCTGCTTCCTCTTCTATTTCTTCCTCTATTTTTTCCTCAATGTCTTCCAGTTCGCTTACTGCTTCCTCTATAAGCTCTATATCATCGATTATGTCATGTCTCAGCTCTATAAGCTTTATCTCTGATTCGATTACTCCTCGATTCTCTTGTATTTTACTTAATAACCCTTCGAAGCCGCGCTTGAAGTCGTCTTCATTATCTTGATTTAGCGTTCTCTTTGCCTGATCGACCAGTTCCTCTAGTTTATCTATGACTTCTCTTTCTTCTCTTTCTACGTTCTCAAGTTCTGTTTCTGTACTGTTTTCTACTTTTTTTATCTCTGTTTCTGCTCCTTTTATCAGTTCTTTGGTGTTTTCTGTTTTCTGTATGATGTCTTCCAGTTCTTTTTCCGAGTCGCTTATGTCTCCATCTCTTAGAAGTTCTTCTGTCTGTTTTTCTTCCTGTCTGATGGTTGTTGTTTCTTCTCGGGCTGCCTGCAGTTGGTTGATTGCGTTTGCTGTTACGTTTTTTACTTTGTTACCCCAGTCTGTGTCCATTTCGGGGGCGTTGTTTTTGGCCCATCCTCCGGCTTTTCCTGTAAGTGTTCCTCCCTGGAACTCTCTCCTGCTTTTTCCTAGCCACCATATGAAGGTTGTGCCTATGGCTAGTCCGATGTATGCCCAGATTATCTGGAATATGTTTCCGTAGTATGCGACTACTCCTATGCTGCTCAGTGCTGATACTGCTTTGGATGTTTTCTGTCCTCTTTCTGATATGCTTCTTCCTCCTAGTGTGTGGTCTCCGCTTTCTATCATGTTGAGTCCTGTGTCTAGGATGTACCGTATGAAGTAGTACATCATTATTATCGGTACTATGATCAGGAAAAGAAAGCTCTGTAGTGAGTCTATTTCCGCCACGAAGAATGGGTTGATGAAGGCTATGATCTCTGTAAGTCCTGAAAGGATTTGAAGTCCTCCTCTTGGGCCGCTGTCGGTTATCTGGGCTGCAACTCCTGAGATAAGTGTGGTGATGAGGAGAGGGATGCTTGTTGTCTTTGCGGCCTTCTTGTACTTCATAGTAGTTATGAATCAACGGCCTATTTTTAAATTGTCTTTCCTTTCTTTGTCAGCTATCTGAGAACATTTTGTAGGCTGTGTAGGTGAAAAGGAAGAGTAGAGCAAGTCCTCCAAGTATGCCGATGCTGTTCATCATTCCCTGGATTATCTGCCAGTAGGGTGTGGGTATCAGGCTGCCGGCTATTGTTATGGCCATTACTGTTGCGTATTTTGATGCTTTTTTTCTTTCTTTTTTGCTGCCTCTTTTGAGGTCTGTAAGTGTCTGTTCGTCGGCGAGTGTGGTGATGAGTGCTTTTTCCAGTGCGTAGTTCAGTACTACGACTATGAACAGGAAGGGCAGGACCAGTTTTGTGGCTATTTCTTTCTGAGAATCGTACTGTGGGGTTGAGAAGTAGTTGTCTTGGGTTATGGTGTTGTCCTGGTTGTAGTAGTATGCTGTGGCTGTGGTGGTGAGTAGTATGAGCAGGAGGGCGAGTACTGTTTTACGTGTCGAAGTCAAGGTCATCGCCTCCTGTGTCGAGGTCTGTTGAGCCTCCTTGCTGGTTTCTTACTTTGTCCAGGTATGCTGGTATCAGTTCGTCGATGAGGAATCCTGTTCCGAGGCCGAGCGCGGCCACCATCAGGATGTTTCCCGGAAGTTCAGGCAGTCCGTAGCTCTGTGTGGCTATGCTGGTTACTATGCTTGAGGACATGTATCCTGAGACACCGGCGAAGGCGAAGGCCACGAACTTCCATGGATCTCTCATAACCTTAAGTTAAACAGACTCTCACTTATGTATCTTGGCTGTTTTCTGTGAGTTGCTGCATCTTTTCCACGAAGTTTTTGGCCTGTTTTTCTATTTCTTCAAGGTCTTCTTCCGTGTCCTGTATCTCTAGTTCGTAGTCTGAGAGGTTTCTCTGGGTCTGTACTCTGGATAGTGTGGCGGCGGTTTTCTTGTCGACTAATTCTTTTTCTTTGTGGAGTTTGAGGAATACTCTGTCGGCGGTTCCTTCGTGCGTCCTGGTTTCGATGTCGTTCGCCAGAAGTGCGGCATGGACTATACGGTTATCTATGTTCCGCAGAGTCTAGATTTCAGAGAGCTTAAAACAAGAACTACTGAACTAGGTGAGGAATCACTGGAGAACTCGGATACAGTATACCTCTAATCTTCAAACTTCTCCAGTCTCTCCAGGGTTTCCAGGATTCCCCAGGCGTAGATTACGGCTTCCCAGGCCCGGATATAGTCTTCTTCCTCTAAGAAATGTGTGGTGTCGTCACGGTAGGCGAGGACGTTCTCCATCTGTTCGACAGACCTGTCCTTTCCCTCGATTCTATTGTTCAGCTTTTCCAGCCATTTCTCCGTCTCTTCTTTGAGTTTTTCCTGTGTCTTGTTCATTAATTTTCAC
>JBDGSL010000030.1:0-2472 GCA_042217555.1 Candidatus Nanohalobium sp.
GACTCTCCACCGGTTATTTCCTGGATCTCCTCCATGACCTCCGTCAAAACCCCTGCCGGCACCCTTATCTTGGCGTAGAAGTTGTCACCCCACTGTTCTTCAAGGACTTCAGTCTTCTGCTGCAGCACATCGTAGGCCTTCCCTGCCTGATCGCTAGGTATCTTTACCGCAACAGTCTTCTCCTCCAGCGAAACCGGGATAATCGGCCTGATACTTTCGATCGCTTCCTCAAACTGCTCTTCCACATCCTGGAAAGCATCCGCATTGAAACCTGCCTCCTCCAGCGCGTTCTCAACCCTCTGCGGCGGGTGCGGGTTGCCTGTCTTCGGATTCTGTACTCTCCTAGCTATCATATTGACAACCTGTTTATGTTTATCTTCACGCATCTCTGCCTTCTGCTCAGTAGTCAACTGCATGTCCCCTTTCTCAAAAACTTCTTCGGCAGCCTCCATAACCTTCCGAGTCCCGAACTCCCGCTCCAGTTCATCAGGAGAAGCCCTCTCACCTCTCTGAGCATCAGTAAAAACCTCCTGAACAAACAAGAGCCGTGGCATATCAAAACTTTCACCATCAAGCTTCGCCCTCTTCGCCGGCCCAGGCTCAACAAGAATCTCAAAAACCTTACCATCATCATACCGGATCCTGATAGCATCAGAAGTATCCAATCCTTCCTGCTCACCAGAACCCTTATGACCTTCACCGCCGACACCTTGCTGACTCATACACAAGAAAACGGTGAGAAGATATTAACAGTCTTTCGAAAAACCCCCCTGCTTTTTCACTGAACATTGATCCTTCCACGAGCCGAAAAACCGTCACCCTCAACCCGGAAATAGGTAATACCATTCACCATCAAAGTCTCCGCACCACCCGGACCAATCCTCACAGTATCATTACTGCGGTCAAAACTCAACTCCACAGACGAATCCCTCTTATTCCGGAAACCAACCGGCTTACCCAGTTCAACTATTTGTTTGCTTCTTCTGCTTCAGCTTCAATCTGTGTTGTCATCTGGTGTTTCACTTGTTCTAATCCAGTGAGCAGTTTCCTTGATATTCATGAAGGGAAGTTGCCGCTTTATCCTGGTGTATGCCTCTTTCCGAGAAGCTTCGTTTAAGTCTCTGATGTCTTCAAGGAGGGTTCTGCGTGTTGGATTTGCAGGTTCGTAGAGTGATGGAGAAAGTAGAGAAGAAAAGGAGGGGGTTATAAGGTTCTAGAGTTCGACGTCCATGTCTTCGAGTTCTTCTGGTGTGAATCTCTGGAAGTTGTCGTCTTGGTCGACTACGGAGAGTTCGATGTTGTTGAATTCGATGTCTTCTTCTCCCTGTTTGAGTGCGGAGACGGCGAGGTCGATGGCGTCCTGTTCTTCCATTTCTTCTTCCCAGTTTTCTTCCAGGTGTTCTTTGGCGTCTTCCCGGCCTTTTCCGATTGCGACTGAGTTCCACTGGCTGAGTGTTCCGGATGGGTCTGTGTGGTAGACCTGTGGTTCTCCGTCCTTGACTCCTCCTGCGATTGTGGAGAGTCCGTACGGCCTTACTCCTCCGTACTGTGTAAAGTGCTGACACCTGTCTGCGATGAACTTGGCGAGGACGAAAGGCGGGATTTCCTCGTCGTACGTCATCGTGTGTTTCTGTGCCTCGTTACGGGCCTCTTCCACAAGCGTTCTTCCGTCAGCTACTAAGCCAGAGGTTGCGACTCCGATATGCTCGTCTATCTTGAAGACTTTCTCCGGGTTTCTCACCTGTAGATCCGGGGTTGTACGTGTAGCTGCAAGGACCACTCCGTCCTCGTAAGCCACTCCCAGTGCTGTAGCACCTTTTTTAACTGCCTCTTTAGCGTACTCAACCTGGAACAATCGTCCATCAGGTGAGAAAATAGTTATACCGCGGTCATACTGCTGTTGCTGCTGATTAGTCATTTGCATTACTTGGATTCACCTTGTGTGTCTTTACCAAGAAGATTCTTAATTTTCATCATTTAAGTAACACCTTTTTAGAACCTAACAAGAAAACACTGCAGATGGAAGATTTATAAAAATGCGAAACATCCTTCTCCCAACCGTCCAGAAGCCTTTTTCAAACTACACCCCTCAAAACCAAACACACGTAGGATGAACAAGGCTTCTACACGGCCTTCGACTACAACAATTGGTTACGCTCGATTGGGACGCAAGCCATGGTTCTAAGGAACCATGTATCTAGAATCCTCATAATCGAGTAAAATCAGGTCCACTAGCTCAGGGGTTAGAGCGCCGTCCTTATAAGGACCTCACATATCAAAAAACTATGGCCTCCAACGGCCGGTATGTGTTGCCTCCATCTAGGCGAGGCGGTGGTCCCGGGTTCGAATCCCGGGTGGACCAGACCTTTCAGGTTGCTATCCCGGTAATCGAACCGAGAAAATCTTGGATTTTCGTTTTCGAATCCCGGGTGGACCATCTTATAACCCGTTTATGTCCTGTTTCTCTGCTTT
>JBDGSL010000031.1:0-4917 GCA_042217555.1 Candidatus Nanohalobium sp.
AATACGCCTTCGACCAATCCAGCAACCACGCCGTAGTCTACCACACACCGGAATAGGCTCAAATTTAGAGAAGAGAAAAATCCGAGTGAAATTACATTTTTTCTACTAAAGCTTGAGTTCTCTCTCTGTCCTCTTTCTTTCTTGCTAATTTCTCGAATGCATCTTCTGATAGCGAATAAACTGATTTTCTATCTTCTGTTCCAACTTTATTCACTAATCCTTTATTCTTCAAGGATCTAACTGCTCTTCTTGCAGTATCCTCAGACTTATCTATGTGGTTTGAGATTTCAGATACTGTATATTTTTCATCTTTCAGTAGAAGTGCAGTTCTCACAACAGCTTTTTTCCCTGCTCTAGAAGATTCTGATACTTTCTGTAACTCTTCAACCAGTTGCTCATCATCCAACTCTACCTTTTCCTCCTCATTTTTCTCATCTATTTCACCGGCTGATACTTCACTCTGCGCTTCATTTTTGAGAGATTCTATCTCATCAAGAATTCTGTCTAGTTTTTCCTCGATGATAGAATCTTCTAAGAGTTGAACTCCAGAGATGTCTCCTTCAAGCTCAACTTCCTGAATCTCCTCTGAGCTATCCTTATCAGAAACCTTTGATTCAATAGCATTTACGAAACGTTCGGCAAAACTATTGTGTTCTCTCAGCTCATCTACTCGTTCTTCCAGTTCCTTTACCCTCTGGTTTTTTCTTTCTAAAGTATTCTCTAGTTCTTCTATCCTGTTCTCTTCTTGTTCTTTTTCCTCCGAAATTTCGTTAAGCTCCTCAACTAAATCTTCTGAGACTTCCTTGAGTTCAGGCCTATCGAAGTCTTCCAGCGTAGGCGTTCTTCCGGCATGGAATGTCTTTCTCTCTTTGAATTTCGTTCTTATTACTCCATCAAAGAAATCAGCGTCAATTAGAGCTTCTCCAATTTCGAGGTTCTTTACATCTTCTTTTGCATCTTTGTTGAGAACTCTCTTTACAACATCTAGATCATTATCCCAGTCGAGTTGGTGCCAGATTTTGTAATTAGCTTGTGTAATGAAGTCTTTCTTTACATTTGCAGGTCTCTGTGAAATGCCTAATACCCCTAACCCCCTCTTTCGTCCTCTCTTTGCTACTTTGATTATCGCCTGCCCGGTTTCATCCAGCTGAACCTTTTCCGGTATATATTCATGGCATTCCTCAATTACAAGGAGGAATGGTTTCTTCATCTTCTTTTCCTTGTTGAAAAGCTTCTGAACAGTCTCCCTAACCATTTCTTTTGCATCTTCTTCATCAAGATATCCAGATACATCCAGCACGACAGGAACGTTCTGCTTCAGCGCAAGATCCGTAATTTTATCAGCATGTTCTGGCGTAATCTCTACATCGCAGTTTTCATCCGCACCAACATGTAAAATTTCAAACTGCTCCTTAAGACCATAATATTCTCCTTCGGTATCAATTACAAGTAGCGGATAACCATCTTCCAGGAGTTCCTCCATTATCACTCCTGCAGTATTAGACTTTCCTGAACCAGATTTACCAGTGATAAAACCTCTACCTGTAAGAAGTTCTACTACAGGAAAATCCTCTCCTGTAATAGTTGGCTGTATCGCTTCGTTACTCATTGTCTTCAACCTCTATTCTTTCCATAATTTTTTCAGCCTCATCTGCACCAGCTTTTGCGATTTTAGCTCTGCCATCTTCGTAGAAAATTTTACGACTCTGTTTCAATGCGCCCAGGGCTGATTTTATGGCATGGAGATCTTCGTTGGGTACATCTCTTTCTAGTTCCTCAGCTGGAACATCTCCGTCTGAGGTATAAAGCAACACCAGAAGTTCCTCCCCAAGATCCAAATCTGTGGAGGCAATCATTCTCCTCTCGTCATACTGGTCAATAAAGGCGTAATTAACACTTGCCAAGCTCTCGATTTCTCTGGAAGCCTTGTCAATCTCTTCATCTATGTCTTCTTCAATTCCTTCTTCAATATCGTCCATATCTTCAAGTATCCCATATGAACGAATTAGCTCAGACAACATCCAGCTGCACATTCTTACCGCAGTCTGTGTATCTGAATGGCTGACAGAAATATCTAAATTAACGTGTGCAGAATCTCTCTTGTTTCGAATGTCGTAGGTTGCTCTCAGAAATCTGGTCATTGTAACTCTGATTATCTTTGGCTCACCAGCATCCTTTTCGTGTTTCACTTTATCAACAATCGTCCCTACTCCCGGACTTTTCAGAGGATTACCAAAGAATTTGTCATGAAGAATATTGGCAATGTTTTCGCAGAATTTTCCTACATGCACTCCTGCAGCTTCATATTCTCCACTTTTCAGGTAAAACTGCATTTTTTGATAGTGCCTAAGCATTCCATTTACTGAGTCCTCATGAAGTCCTCCCTCAACTAACTGATTTTTAATTTCATCACTCTTCATTGAGCTTCCCCTCCACAAACTCTTTACCGTCTTTTGTCAAGATATAGATAGTTTCTCCATCTTCATTTTCTCCATACTCTCTAATCCACTCTTTTTTGTTCAGGAGCTGGCTTCTAAGCATTCTCATATTGGAATATTCGCTCCACCTACACTCGAGGAAACCTTCGGATACTTCATTCATTGAAAATTTCTTTCCGTTCTTAACATCATGATAGTATCCTATTGTTACTGCACACTGTTGATGGCTCTCTGGCTCTACTTTCTCTACAAAATCTTCTAGGCCCTGATCTGTATTAAATTCTTCTGAACTCTGTTCTAATTCCTCTATCCTTTCTTCAAGTTCTCTTATTTTCTTCTCTACATTCATTCCTTATCAGCTCCAATTTCGTCAATGATGTCTTTTACTCTATGCTCGGCTACAGCTTTCTCTCCATCTTCTGTTTCAATATACTCTGAGTAATCTGAGGCCTTTGACTTCGCTGTATCTTTGCTCCAGCCGAAATAATCATCAGCTTCTTGATGTTTCACGAATTTCCCATCTCTTTCATCAGCCAAATCTGCAACAAATGCAGCTAGCAGATAGCTGAAATATTTTTCTTTCTTATTTAGGTCATCTGTATCAATTAAAAATCGTATATCCCCGTCAGTAACATCAAACCAATCTTCGATTCGAGGAAGTTGGTTCTTAATCACTTCTTCCGAGTCCGTAGTGAACATATCGTTGGCCATGTCTTCAAGCGATTTTTGTGACATTAGTCTTCCACCTCTAATAGATTTATTGCTCTATCCAGATTATATCCTGGAAGATGATGATTTCCGTCGCCGTCATTTTCCAGAACTTCTATACCGTTGATTTTTGACTGAATAGTTCCTTTAGGTACAGGACAAATCTCGGCCAGTTCACTAGGAGACATTTTCATTGAGTCTATTACCTCTCTGAGCTCCATAGCTCTCACCGCAGCCATGCAACAAATTATTTTCTGATCTGCCGATAGCTTATCATATTCTTGCCCTGAACGAATCTGTCCTTTTTTAGTAATGATTTTAACCCTGCCATTTACTATATCTCCAAGTTTGTCTTCATCAGGATCATCATCTACGAAGGCATCATCGAGATTACTCATCTTCTTGCACCTCTTCTATTTTTTCTTCTCCTTCCAATGTCAGAGTGTAGGTGTTTTTAGTTGAGCCAGAGTTGAACACCATTATATCTCCGTTATCTTTCATACGTCCCAGGAGTACGCTAATGTTTGAGTATGGCTGCCTTTTGGCGCGTTTGTAACCTTCTTTGATGTCGCTTGCTGTGAAGCCCTGACTTCCTTCAATGTTTTCAAGGTAGTAGCCTATTGCTAGGGCTACTTCATCATGGCCTTCTGGGTCTACCTGTTTGACGAATTCTTTTAGCGATTCTGCTTTGGCTTCCGCACCTGCATCCAATCTGCTCTCTAACTCGCGAACTCTGTTTTCGAGATTTTCAACGCGATCCTCTAATTCTGGCATTTCTTTCAATCCTCCTGTACCTTTTCTTTGATTCTTGTTATGTTCGGATTTGGAATCCAGTATTCTCCGTTGTCGCTTTTCGCAAGATTCTTATCTCTGAGGCTCTTAAGTGCAGTTTTTATCGTTCCTTTAGGCATGCCAGTAAGCTCCTCAAATTTCTTAGTCTTAGCTTTCTCATCTTCTATTACGCCCTGAATATCTGCAGCCTTTCGAGCCAGCATAACTAAGGCAAGTTTGTCTTCAGATTTGTGATCATGAAATCCTTCCTGAAAGAAGAGTTCTCCGCTATCTTTCCCTACATTAATTTTGCCTTTCAGAGCTTTGGAGAGCTCTTTCTCATTCATTTCCTGTTCGTCCACCATAATGTCATCAAGACTCATGGTTTTTCCTCCCGTTTCCAAAACTTTCCCCTTTCATAGTCTAAGTAAATTATGTGGACCTTAATCTTATAAATGCTTCGTAACATCAAGAATAGTTTGAATAAAGTTTGTAATCTTTGTAAACCAAAAAAATTGGCCGTTAAGAAACAGTAGAAAAAACTTTCAACACAAAGTGCGCTGATGTTATCAGTAGGTAATTTGCACTGCCTTCAAAAACTTCTTAGAACAGCCTTAAATAGGCTAATTATAGCTAAACAATTTATTCTAGATTTTTCATAACAAAAATAAAATTTGTGTAAAGATTATTTTTCTATCTTTATCTAAAATCAGGTTTTAACTTGTTTAACAAGCAGTTTATTGCCTCTATTAGAGCTTAAATTTTATCTCGTAAAACGTTATAAAATATTTCTCCGATAAAACCAGTACACTTTATCATGAAAAACAAAATGGACAAAAAATATGAAGTCAGAAAATCAAGTTAGATTTTACAAAGCGGATTACAAGCCCTATGCCTTTAGAATAGAGAAATTAGAAAAAGAAGAGAGTTAGGGAGTTACCCTAACACTTGCTGTAGCCGCAGTCTGGGCATTTGTTGCAGCCTTCCTGGAGGATGAGCA
>JBDGSL010000032.1:0-6712 GCA_042217555.1 Candidatus Nanohalobium sp.
CTGCCTAACTTTGAAGTAGTCTCCAAGTTTTTCTAATATGTTTTTGACTTTTCCCATAGTTGCCGGTAGCGAAGAAAATGGTTTTCATAATAATAACTTTTAGACTAGTTTCTTTGATTAGGGTTTCTTTCTATAGTTTGGCCGAATTTTTCTAGGCCTATTTTCTCTTTTTTGAGCCATTCTCTGAGTTTTTTCCTATCGTAAAGTTTTACGCTCGAGAAGTCTGCTGCTTCCTTAGCGCTTGAAGTATAACTCGATGTACTAATCACTGCTTTTTCAATTATCTCATGTTGCTCGGTGTACTTCTCAGATCCTGTCTTAACTTCTTGAACTGCACTGTTTGTGACTTTGTTTCCTGGTTGGTAGGATTTAGCTTGTATAGCTACTGTTCCTTCGTTTCTGTGCCAGAGAACATCTACTCCTTGGTCTCCAGAACCTTGAGTAACTTCTGCATCTCCATCCCTTTCGGAGAGCATCAGTGCGAGCGCTTTCTCAAATTGTAGGCCTGAGAGGTTATCTATGTCGTGTATATCTACGTATCGGGCTTCCTGTTTTTTCTCTATATCTATTTTCTGTATAGCTTTCGCTCTGTCTTTTTCTCCCGCAATAATCTTTCTTATTCGGTTCTTGGAGACTTCTCTAGCGTGCTTTTTCTGGATTCTGCTCTCTATATCCGATATATTTTCCGGATCTTCGTTTATTAGCTCTGCTAAAGTTTTCTTTGAGCCCATTTAGATTCCTCCCAGTTTCTCTATTATACTGGTTTTTCTTTCCGAGATTTTCTTCCCTTCTCTGTCAAATACAATTATTTTTCCACGTCTTAACCGTCGAGGAATATATACTGTGTAAATTTTACTGTTCTCTCCCATTTTTGCCTTAGAATTATTTTTCAGGATCTTATCTACATCTTCTTGACCTACTGTGGCTTTCTGCTGTATATTCTGGCATGCTGGGCATTTTCCTTCCTCAAGAGATTCGGTACTGTACTTTTGCCTGCAGATTTTGCATTCTTCAATATGTTCGCTGCAGACGAAACCTTCCTCCAGTAGAGGCCTTTCCCTGTGCTCCTCACAGAGCATTCTATCACAGACCTGACAATTTACACCATGGTCTGAACAGAATGGATCCTTACTGTCTCCACATTCCACGCATTTATCACTATGTTTACTGCACACAGGCTCCCGGCATTTTCTGCAGTTTTCCTTGTCCTCAGGGCATAAAGAGCTTCCACAGGATGTGCAGTAGGAAGATTTTTCCGAAGCTATATTCTGGCCACATTCTACACATTCCTCTATATGCTCAGGGCAGTAAAGTTCTTCAGAGATTTCTCCCTTGGTGAGATGTTGATCGCATGTAAATGAGCCACACTGACTGCAAGCTTCTCCACACAGAAGACATGTGGTTTTCGAGTCTTGCTCGCATTTCTTAGAGTGTGATTTGCATACTGTCTCACCACAGGTGCCGCATTTTTGTTTGCATCCGTTGCAGATTTCCTCATTGCAGATAGAACACTCATCAAACTCTGTGCCTGATTTTGTTTCAACAGTTTTTCCACAGCTTCTACACTTCAGCCCGCAGTCACTGCATATTATATCTCCTTTTTCGGATAGAAGTGGCAGAGAGTTTGGCATAATGTCTTTACCACATTTTTGGCAGTTCAGGTCTCTGAAAGTGTCTGTTGCCGGCACATAGGTTATTTCTACTTCAGTTTCGATACCTCTGTCAGAGACCTTGAGCGTGAGTTTACCGGAGGAATAACTAGCTACGGTCAATCCTTTTAGACCTACATTAACATCTACAGAGTTTCTCTCGATAACCTCATCAATTTTTTCCATCTCTTCTTCTTGAAGTGCTTCTTTTTTCTGCTCTACGCTCTTTTTCAGTTCTTTCAGCTCTTCTTTAGCCTCCTTTTTATTTTGTATATATCTTTTTCTCGTATTATCCTTTCTTGCCTTCTGGTATTTTTCCTTCCATTTTTCAATTTCTTCTTCCTGTTCTTTCACTTCTTTTTCAAGTTCTTTTCTTCTCTGATCGTATTTTTCACTAATTTCCTCTATCCTATCCTCTGCTGATTCATTCGCCTCTTCCTCAGCCTTCTCAATTTCAGGCTTAATTTCCTCTATTAACTTATCTCTGGCACTTTCCTCAGCTCTTAGGATACTTTCCTTTTCTATGGGCTTATCCATAGAAGCTTGACCTTTCTCTGTCATCTGAAGCAGATGTGTTTCTAATCTTCTGGCCAAGCTTGGAAGAAAATCGCCTTTATCATCCACGGCTATGCTGTTCATGAATTGTCTGTGAAAAGAGGATTTTGTCTCTATATCGGTGTTAAAGTGGAATATGTAGGCTTTCTTACCGGTCTCAGGTTCAAAGTTTTTTATCTCAGTGCTGTAATTTATCTCCCCAAGCTCACTTGCCTGCTCAAAAATTTTAGGCTTGTGAGTCTGAAGATTTTCCGCCTCTAAAGATATGTGTGCAATGCTAAACTCTTGGCTAGAGAACTCCAGTAGTTGCTGAAAGAATCTTGAATCGGAGGTTACAACTTCTTGATTGCGTCCTAACTTCCTGTCTTGTGGGCTGAAAACCAGTTCTATTTCCTCATCTCCAACTTTTTGCTTTAATTCTCCATCTAGTTTAACTCTCCATCCAGAATCTGTTTTTTCCAGAACCTCAGAGTCTGAATCTTCTATTACTGCTTCGGTGAACCTCTTTACATTAGCAGCGTTAAGGACAGAAAGATCTGTATCCGCGTTCACTAATCCTCTCCTCCAAATTCAAAAGATTCAAACACGCTTTTGTTGAAGTTTTCAAGTTTCTCTGCTGCTTCCTTGTTATTTTCAAGGTCTACTGCCATCTCCTCGAAGTTATTCTCAAGATCTTTCTTATCCTCGGCATCTACAAGCCTATTGAAAACCTCTGTCTCAAACTCGTCTTCAGTTTCCATACTGGAAAGTATCTCTTTCAGATCCCCGACAGTCTGCTGGAAGAGATTGATCTTACTGTAAAGTTTATTCAGAACGTACTCTTCTATTGTATCCTCCAAAGCAAGATTGAAGGCATAGACATCTCTTTCCTGACCAATCCTATCTATTCTACCTATCCTCTGCTCAACTTTCATAGGATTCCATGGAAGATCGTAGTTTACCATCACGTTACAGAACTGGATGTTACGGCCTTCACTTATAGCGTCTGTCGTAACAAGTATACCTCCTTCTTCTCGGAACTCTTCAGTTATCAAATCCTTTTCCTTACTCCCATAGTCTCCGTTAACTGTGTGGACAGGAAGATTCAGCTTCTTCACTGCTTCAACAATCTCCCTTTGAGTATTCCTGAATTCGGTGAAGACTATAGCTCTAACTTCATCCATGTTCTCTTTCAGGTTCTCGATTATATCCTTGAGACGCTCCTGTTTGGTTGTCTTATCTATACTCGTAGCCAGCTTTTCAATTTCCACCAGCTTATCTCTTTCCTTACTTCCTAAATCATCTTTTCTCAATCTTTTCTCCACTGTACCTAGCAACGCAGAAGGACTGCTGACTACTTCCTTTTGCAGAGTCATCAAAACCAGATGTCTTCCCCCCTGAGTTGAGTAACTGGACTTGACAAAATCTGTCACTTCCTTGTAGAGTTCTAGCTCTTTTTCAGAAGGACTAATGGTTCTGGTATCTATCTCTCTTTCCGTGAAGTCGATATCGGTTTCACTCCTCCTATTCCGTATCATGACCTGATTAAGCTTTCTTTGAAGCTCTTCCGAGTTCTTAATCCTGTCACCGTCCTCGGCGATGTACCTCCTCTCAAATTCCTCATAGCTACCGAGCAATCCTGGCCTAATCAGTTCTACTATATTATACAGATCCGTGATGTCATTCTGGAGAGGTGTCGCCGAAGCAAAGAAAGCGTAATCATAATTTAATTCCTCAAGTAATTCATGTCGAGCGGTATCCTCATTTCTCACATAATGGGCCTCGTCAAGGACGACTGCATCCCAATTCCTGCTAAGAACATCTTCTCTACTCTTTCCAGACTTTGCTGTGTCTATACTTGCAACAATTTGGTCATGTTCCAGGAAATTCAGGAATTCTTCATCATAATTACTCACGAAATCCAAACCAAATTTCTCATTCATCTCTCTTTTCCACTGATTAGCTAGCTGAGCCGGAGTAAGTATCAGAAAAGAGTCATGAGTATTTCTGAAATCCATTTCTTTCAAAACCATGCCAACCTCAATAGTCTTCCCTAGACCCACTTCATCCGCAAAAAGCGCTCCTCCGTTCATCCTGAACAAAGCAGTATGAGCAGCATCAAGCTGATGATCAAGAAGTTTTACTCTATCCTGAATCTGTTCAACAGCCTTTAATTCCTGATGAGACTGTGCTACCGACATTCGACTGCTCTCAATACTCAAAAGGTGTTCGTTTTTCTCTTCAAAAGTTTCATCCAGCTCATGATCTAAATCGTAATCAAAATTGATTCTAGAATCTACAATTTTCTGACCCTTAGACACAATAAATGATAATAATGGAATCTTTATCAAATTCTCGGAAATAATCAAAATCTATACCAGCTGATTGTTGTCAAGATATTTCCTCTTCTTATCCATTATATTCTTTTTATTCCACAATTCTATTTCATTACTCTCTGCTAGGTCTTTTGCGGATTGTGTGTACTCTGAAGTTGAGACTACTAGTCCTCTATTACAGTTATAGTGATCTATAGCTGCTCTAACTTCCTGGATAGCCGAATTTGATACCTTTGCTTGTGTATTTTTTGCTTGGATTGCAACTTTTTCTCCAATTTTTTCTGCTATGATATCTGCTCCTTGATCTCCTGATTTTTTGGTCTGCTGAGCCTTGTAACCCATTTCATCAAAAAGTTCTTCTAAAAACCCCTCAAATTCATGGCCCGACATATTTTTAATCTCTTGCCATTTTAGATTGCCACGCATTAGGTCTTCAATATATCTGGAATTGCGAAGGTTCTCTATTTCCTCTCTTTTTAATCTAAAGTCAGGTATCTCCTGTGAAGTACCTAAGCCAAGCTTACTTTGAAATTCATAAAGTTCTTTTTCCTCTCTAAGATCTTGAAACTTCTTTTCTACCTTTTGTGATAGTTCTTTTTTCTCTATGTCTAGAACCTCGCTAGCTCTACTGAGTGTACGGTTATTTCCTTTTCCAAATACTTTAACGAAATACTTAATTTTGCTATTTAGGTTATCATTAGCTAGTTCAAAAACAGATTTTAGCCCATCTCGTTCCTTCTCCCGTACCTCATCTTCTAGTTTACTCTCTAACTCTTCCTTGCTCATATCTTTCTTAGTTTCACTGTTTATTGTTTTCAGAAGCTTATTTCTTTTTTCAGGGCTTCCTCTACCGTATTTATCTACAAAAGGATCGATAAATCTGTAAGAGGAGTTTTTTGACATTTTTGCGAACTGATTTGTTTCCTTTCTTAATTTTTGTATTTCTTTTTCAATATTTTCTTTTTCAGTATTTCTTGAAGAAAACTTGGATTCTCTTATCTTTTCTTTAATTCTCTCGATATCTTCTAGTATTTTCTCTTTTTCCTCTTTATATCTCTCTGGGATTGGGTACTCTGCCTGCGATAATTTCTTTTCAAACTCTAGCTGAGAAAGGTATTCTCGAGTCAGCTTTCTTTCTTTATCGGTAGTTTCCACATAGTTCTCTACTTCTTTTTCTATTTTTTCTAATTTAGAGTCATACTCTTCTTTTTTTCTAATTCCGTTACTTTCCATTTCCGATCTTAAATCAAGTATATCAGAACTTATTTTCTCAAACCTTTCCTTATAAAGCTCTAGCTCGCTTTCGTCAAGCTCTTGTTTTAATTCCTCCAATTTTTCTATTTTAGAATTATAAGTTGGCTTAATTTCAGATAAAATTTTCTTTCTTACTTGCTCAAAGTTTTCTTCTCCGGCTTCTTCCGCTATCTCATCTACTTTACGCTTTTCAAGATTCATAAAACTCTCAGATTGGCTCAAGCAATTAATAAAATTGTAAATCCTCACCGAACTATAGTCATCCTCTGGGTATATCATTCTCCTGCCTATTCTTTCTAAAACTCGGTAATGGTAATCATTTCCTTTCTCATGGAATGACTTTATTTTCTCGGAATATTTCTTTTCCTTCTCAAGAGTTTTTTCTCTGTTATCCTCTCTCAAGGTTCTATGCGTAGGGCTTTCAAAGATAGGTTTGCCAATTTCATATTTTAGTTTACTAAAAGTTTGGGATAAGCTGTCCTCATACGCATCTTCTGCTATCTCCTCTAGTTTATCCCTTTCAATTTCTTCATACATATTATGCTCATAAATGTTGTTAATCATCTTGTAAACAATTCTTGGATCATAATCGTCTATGACAATCATTCTACGACCGATATTTTCTAAAATTCTCGCAATTGCTCTCCCTTCCCGGTGATAATTCTTAATTTGTTCGCGACATTTCTCTTTGTCTAAACCTTCAGTATCTATTTTTGATTCTAAATTTCTGATTTCTTCATTCTCATTTATCTCCAAGACTTGAAGCACCTGCTATTCAAAATATCAATCTATCCATCTTTAAGTCCATTTTCACACGGCCGCAAGAAATTCAACCAGAAAAGTAATCTGTCAGAAATACGGTATAAATGGAAAATGAGATATGTAAGGCCTTTATCAGGCCTTTCTGTAGGTTATTCGTGCTTTGTGTAGCCGCATTTG
>JBDGSL010000033.1:0-69224 GCA_042217555.1 Candidatus Nanohalobium sp.
CATACGCCTCAACTATGGGCTCTTGAAGCAGACATTCAAGACTCAAAACGGGGCTTTATAAAAGATATACTTCGAAAGCCCATTCTGGGTTTCCTACTTTCAAAGTTTCAATTTATATTGAAATAGCAGAAACTAACTTCTATGGAACCCAAGCAGATGGCGAAAAAAGTGGTGAAAAAGGAGTTTCCAAATAGAGAAACTGTAGCTATTTACCCTGCGGAAGGAGGTTTTGCACACGACACCTTCTTCATAGATTTTGAAGAAGATAGCTTTGTACTGAAAATAAACGGTTTAGCTGACTTGGTTGAGAAGCAGAACACAGACTGGAATGCCCGTTTTGAAACTGAACCTTATGTGCTGGATTCAATCCACCAGGAAACTTGTGTCCCAGTTCCTGAATGTGTTGCAAGAGATACTTCCGAGTCCACCATCCCCGAATACTACCACATACTGCGAAAGATGAAAGGCTACGCTCCTGCAGAAAGTTCTTCTAAAACTGCATTCAGAGATTTAGGAGAAGACACAAAGAAACGGATTTTGCATCAAGTAGGAGAGAATATCGCAAACCTGCATCAGATACAGTTCGAGGATTTCGGAGAAGTAAGAGTGGGAAACAAAGAATTAACCATTGAGAAAGTGGGTGGTTGGTCAGATTTATTCAAGGAAATGATTTCATTCTGGATTGACCAGGTTGAAGGAGGAGAGTTCGATGATTTAGTTCCCGAAATTAGGAAGGCAGTTGAAAGCAATCTCTACCTGATTGAAAATGTAGAAACACCTGTCTTGGTTCACAGGGAGATTGATACGAAGAATATACTTGTTGAAGAAGGTGAACTTTCAGCGATTCTGGATTGGGAGGCTTGTGTAGCTGGACACGGAGAATTTGATTTGGCGACAACAGAAGGAAGAATGATAGCGCATAGCTTCAGCACAGACAGTGTATGGGAAAAATACAGGAAAGAACTGTATAACGGATATGAGAATGTAAGGAATTTGGAGGACGGTTGGGAGGAGAGAAGACAGTTATATCTCCTATATCCTATGACTCTGGAAATGGCTTTCCACTCAAAGAAAAGTCCGAATACAGAAGAAGTAATCAAGAACAGAACAAGAAAAATTTTAGATAATTTTCACCATAGAAACTAAAAAATTTGTCTGCTCGAATAGACATTACAACCCTTCGGGGTTCACCAGGGATTGTGGGCTTTCGAACCCATCATCCCACACTCGGAAAGGAGCTTAACGGTTTCACTGATAGAGACGACGAGAACTTCTTCGCAGAAAAGTTCAACAAGGAACTGGAGAAGAATATTACTGAAGCCTGGTTTCAGAACCCTGATCTAGGCGTTAAAGGAAAGGCAGACCTAGTAGTTTCGGAGAACACAATTGTTGATTACAAGAGCGGTGGCAGGAAAACCGCATCAAGCCTAGTCAGAAAATCCAACTTGGAGTTGCTGGATAGAAAGCCGAACTTCCAGGCAATGCTTTACCTAGCGCAGCTCCGAGCCGCAAACCCTGGCGAAAAATTGGAGTTCACGTTCTTCCACTTCCTGGACAATCTTGACGATGAGATGTCAGGAGGCGGAGAACTAGACGACAACATCGTAACGATCTCATACTTCCCAAGCCGTTTCAACGAGGCTTTGCCTCATGAAGATGTTCGGGATTATCTTTACAGCTCCAAGAAACGCAGGAGGCTGATAGATAATCTAGGTGAAAAAGGCTATAGTTCAGTCATGGAAAACCTTCAGATAGAGCCGGAAGCGCAGTACGACAAAGACCTTGCACTAGAGAAACATCTCGAAGAGTTCATCGAGCTCTGTCGAAGCCACGTAGTTATAGGTAGAGGAGATGGAAAGCTGACAGAAAACCAGCTGGAAAAAGGATGCAAATCAGTACTCAAACAACTAGTCTACTTCAGAAAAGAGAACTACTTCAAGGAAGACCTCGACGCATTCCAAGAATTCCTTCAAGAAGAACTAGATAACCTGTCGCAGTTCCAACTGGACGGCTTCCCGCTCGAAAACTCGCTTGAAATCGAGATCGATCACTCAGATCTAGACCACGGAGACATGATACCTAGATGAAATTTTTCAGAAAAATGAAAGAGTTCTCAGAAAATTGAAAACGTTTTTAAGATTTTGAATATAATAAGGTTGTATGAGCCCAACCAGAAAAACATCAGAAAAAAAGAATTTCATGAATTTACTGGCTACAGACTATAAACAGGAAGTATTAGAGGTACTTCTAGATAAACCTAGTTACATGTTTACTGTAAACGAATTAGCCAATAATGTTTCTGGCTCTTACAACAGCGTAAACAAGTTCCTAAGACAACTAGAAGAGTTCGATATCGTGAGTTTTCAGAAAAAAGGCGGAAGCCACCTAGTACAATACAACCAAGACTCTAGGTATCATAATGTAATTAAAACTCTCTTAAGAGCCGACAACAAACCTCTTGAAGAAGCAGCTGAGAAATACGCCGAAAAACTGTATTCTGATCTAGGTCTAGAAGATCAAATCAAGTCAATCTTATTATTCGGTTCGGTGGCAAGAGGAACTGCAGGACCAAATTCAGATATAGATATTCTTGTACTGGTAGAGGAAGACACCGATGTAGGAAAAATCAAAAATAAGGCAAGAAACCAGGCCCAAAAAGTTCAATTGGAATTTGAAGTAGTTCCAGTCGTCGAAAGCGTAAAAGAATTCAGAAATAATCTGGCGCACGGCAAAAGATTCGAAACCAACGTATCAAAAGATGGAATAGTCCTAAAAGGTGAAGAACTTGAGTTCAAGGATTGAAGAATCACTTACAGAAGCAGAATCCTATCTGACAGCAGCAAACAAACAGTACGAAAAAGCGTTAGAAAGCGGAACTTGGAATCCCGTAATCGTCAGCTGCATAATGGCGATGATCAAGTCAATTGATGCATTGATGCTTGAATATAGAAACGACACTAATCAAGATCACTCCAAAACAGCAAACGAACTTCAAAGACTATACGAAGACGGCCTAATATCAGACAGCTTCAAATCCAACATCGACTCAGTAAGGAAATGGGTAGTAGACGAGAAAACCGACATACAGTACAGAAACAAATCCGTCTCCCAGACAGAAGCCGACAGAGCCATAAAATCAGCAGAAAGACTTCTCAAAAAGACCAGAAAAGAATTAGAATGACAGAATTTTCTCCCAATGATGAACAACTGGAACTGATCGAAAGCATCGACGGAATCTACAAGGTGGATGCAGGAGCAGGAACAGGCAAGACCTTCACGATAACAAGAAGATACGCTCACATACTGGAACAGGCAGACGTTGAGCCAGAAGATATTCTGCTTCTAACATTTACCAATAATGCTGCGGAGGAGATGAAGGAGCGGATCATCAACCACTGCAGCTACGACATGAAAAACCTGCGTGGCGAAGATCAGAATCTTCTTGGAGCAGACACCTACCGGAGTCTGCGTGAAGCACCAATATCTACATTCCACAGCTTGGCCAAAAAAATAATTACGGAAAACGGATTTGAAGCGCCAATATACCTAGGGATCGACGACCACGTAACAAGCTCAACAAGACTAATTGAAAACGAAGTCCTGGAAAAACAGGAGTTCCGAAAGTTCATAAACAACTTCATAGAGGAAAACCCACAGTACAACAACCTCTACAGAATTCTCTACGACTACAGCGAACTTCTCAGCCTGATTAAATCTCTCGCAGCAAAAGGTATAGTTCCAACTGAGGAAGGCTGGTACCGGAACTCAGAAAGATACCTGGATGGAGACTTCGAAGAGTTCCAGGAACTTTTTGAGGAGATGAACGAACCAGGACAAGGATCTAGAGGCCCTACACAATCGGATTTCCTGAAGAAAGCCGGAGGAATTTTCAGGAATAAGTGTCTGCCAGGGGACGCACCAGGTTATGGAGATGTAAAGGCTTCAAAACAGATTAAACCGGAGTACGGCGAGAAGGCTTTCCAAGAGAATCGGGAAGAGCTGAAGCAGTTCATACATGACATCTACTTCGAATACCTCGAGTACTGTCTCTCCCACAACTATCTGAACTTCAACTTCCTACTAGTGTTTGCCTATGCTCTACTCTGTGAAGACGACGAACTACGTGAAGAACTCAGCTTCAAGTACTCGATGATCGACGAGTTCCAGGACACTAATGAAATTCAGTTCAAGGTTGCAATGCTTCTATCAGAAGGTAATATGGCGGTAGTCGGTGACTGGAAACAATCTATTTACAGCTTCCAATACGCCAATGTCGACAATATACGAGAGTTCAAAGAAAGGCTTCAAAAGTACAAAGAGGAGCTCAACCAGGATCAGAACAGGATAAGCTATGCTGTAGACGATGCGGAAAGAATAGACTTGAAGCAGAACTACAGGTCTACACAGGAAATACTTGGCTTCTCTGAAGATAGCTTAACACTGCCTGGAAAAGACGGCGAAGACGTAGAGGAGAAAGATATTGTTTCTCTAGAAACCAATAAGGAAGGACACAATACCTCGATAAGTAAGCTGAAGTCGGAAAATGAGTTAGAAGCAATACTTCACAAGATTCAAGAAGTAGTCGAAAATCTGAATTATAGCTTGGAGGAAGAAGATCGGCCGCCCAGGTACGAGGATATTGCTATTTTAACCCGTACCAGGAACTTTGGTCTGGAACTACAGGAAAAGGCCGAGGAGTACGGTATTCCGATTGCATATGAAGGTGGAGTAGAACTCTTCAAGACGAGGCCGGCTATTCTGCTTCTGGCGTGGCTCCGAGTACTCAACTACAGAAACTCAAGCAAAGGTTGGGCGGTAATACTAGAAGAGGCAGACTACAACTTGGCAGAAGTCGAACACATACTCGAAAAAGGCGAGTACCCGGACGAGATGCTAGAGTTCAGATCAAAGCTTGAACAATTAGACGATGTATCAGCTATAGCCAGAAAAGTATTCTCCAGATACGGAATCGAAAACGGTTTCTCCGACAAGGTTACACAGGTCCTTCAAGACACGTTTGATTCCAGTTACAAGAACCGGGGGGACCTGATCAGGTTCATAGAAGAAAGCATTGAAGAAGGAGAAACCTACGAAGTAGACGACTCCAAACCAGAAGCAGTAACAGTACAGACCATCCACTCAGCCAAAGGACTGGAATACCCAATAGTATTTGTCTCAGACATAAACCAGAGACACTTCCCTTCCAACCAAGGAAGTAACTCAAGAATCATCTACGAAGATCCGGTAGGGCTGAGACAGAAGAAGATTTACTCTGAGGAAAACAGTTATCTCTATGATAACTGGAAAGCCAGTCTGGTTTCAAAGGTACTTACCGGAGACTACGATGAAGAGCGCCGACTCATGTATGTGGCGATGACAAGAGCTGAACAACATCTCTTCTTCACAGCAGAAACCGATAACGAAAGCCTATTCTTCGAACATCTAAATCTAGAGGCGGAGGAAATAAGTCCTGAACTAGAAAAGACAGAATTTCACAGTGAGAAGGGAAAAAAGCTAGAGTTAGATAAACCAGAGGATAAAGCTCCGGTGAAGCGTTCAGTGCACGCAGTAATGGAACTAGATGAAACTGCCAGAGGCAGAGGACCAGAATTCGGAACCAAAGTGCATGAGTTTGCAGAGAAGTATGCTAAAGGAGAAAAAGTCGAGCCAAGCAATGAAGACGAGGAAAACGTTGCCGAATACATCGACTCCTTGGAAGGAGACTTACGCCCTGAGATCCCGATCAAAGTTCCGACCGAAGAAGACGGCAGAAAGGTAGTCTATCACGGAGTCATCGATCTTCTGCATATCACAGATAACGAAGTAGAGATAATCGACTGGAAGACAGACTTGTCAAAAGTAAACCATGATGAATATGAGAAGCAGCTTGAAATATATGAAGAAGGAATTAAGAAGGTATTTGATCAGGAAGTTCAGAAAGAGATATTATATACAGAAGATCTTTAGGTTTTTGCCAGGTTGTAGGTAAAAAAGTGTGTATTCAGAATAAACACTTTAGAAGGAAAGTGTGTCTTGTCAGTACACACTTTTGGTACCACAAGTAATCGACTCCAAGCTTGTAAAAATTCTCAGTTTTTCATTGCCTACGTAAGGATTGTAAAAACAAGATCAAAATCTCAATATAGATAAATTGTGGAAAAAGTATACGTAGACACCAACATCTTCCTTGACGCACTCAAGGACAGGACCAGCAGAAACGGCAGAGATCTAGGCACTCCTGCAATGAGCGTATTTTCTCAGGCAAAACACGGCAGATTCAAGATCATAGTCTCAGACTGGACTCTCCAAGAACTAGGTAAACATATAGAAACAGAAAAAGTCAAGGAGCTTTTTTCCGATATTGGAGAAGAACAGATTATTCGCTGCAGCTACAGCGAAGAACAGAAAAAGAAGGCAAAAGACTCCTCAAATCACTGGGAGGATTATTTACACGGTTTAGTAGCTGATGAAGAAGATGCGGACTGTATAGTAACTCGTAATGTTGATGACTTTAGAATTCTCTCAGGAGTCAAGGCCAAACTCCCTGGACAACTCTGAGGAATCCATGTCTTCAAGCTCCTCTCTCCGTTCTTCCTTTTCTTCTTCCGATATCTCTTCGGCTGAACCCTGTAACTCCTCAAGCTCTTCATCGACTTCAGGCTTCTCAACAGCATCCTTGTGCAGCGAAATAAGTTCTGTCAATGCTTGCTCTACCTCGTCTCTCTTCTCCAGTTTCTCTTTTTCTGTCCTGGATTTAACAACTTCTTCGTCATAGTGCTCCGCCATGTCTTCTTGTAGACAGTAGAAAGCGATTAACTCCCAGAACTCCTCGAACGTGGTGGATACCTGTGATCTGTTGAACCGATCTTCAACTAGATCAGGCGCGACCGCAATAAAGTCTACCAGGTCCTCTTCAACTTCATCATCAAGCTCCGGAGTCTTCGCTAAGAAGCTGTAAAGCTTTCTCTCAAACACTGAACTATCTTCAATATCTCCTGCCAGCAACTCTAGTATTTCTTCTTTTAGTTGGTATAGTTCCATGCCTTCCTCGTCATACTGCTTTCTTCGAGCCTCTCTAAATCCAAGCTCACCGTATTCTTCAACAGTATCCTCAACTGCTTCATCAATTTCCTCCTCACTGAAATCAGGACCGAAATCAACAGGGCCTACATTGTTAGCATCTCCAGGAGTAAAGTTCATAGGAGTGATAGAACCGTACTGATACCGGCCATATGGAAGACCTAAATCCAGCTTCTTAACCACTTTAACAGCAATCTTCTGATACATCAACTTCCCAGGAGTCTTACCAAACTGATCTCTGTACTCTTCCAAAATCTTGTCAAACAAGGCCTTAAACTTCTCCTTTTCATCATTCTTGAGCGGAAGCTCAAAGTATGCTTCTTTATCTTCGTACTCGGAAACATAGAACTCTCTAGTACGACCAGACTTATCTTCCTTAACTATACCTGCATCTCTAAGTTCCTCTAGATACTTTGTTACGCTCTGTCTATCAGCATTCACCGCATCAGAAATCTCCTGAATACTCTGCGGATCATTAGTGAGAGCTCCGGCAATATCGCCGACAAGCTCACGAGAAGATCTTTTTCCCATATATGTCACAATTGTCACAAACCTTTAATAAGAATGTTGCTATTTACTACCTGATTTATTTCATGCTTCTAAATAACCATATTTTTAAGAATTAATGACGAATAATTGCACGAAAGAGGATTAAATAAAATGGCCAATCTAAAAGAAGCTGCTATCACGGTTATCGCTGCAGGTCTCCTTGGAATCTTCGGACTAAGTTTCGCAGTAGGTGGCGCAAACTCGGATAACAATATCCTGATGCTAATCGGCATTTTCATGCTAGGTACAGGATACTACTATTGGCACAACTAGAGGAATTCGCAGAGCCATATAAACCTATGATACCTTAGATAGACCAAGACTTAGCCTTGATAATAACGGGATCTATTTTGGGCTTAGCAACTTCTTTCATATACTCTACTGGACATAACGCTTTCTTGAGTCGAGGAAACTTTCAGTCCAAGACATCTGCCACAGAGATAAGATCAGCAGTAATACTGCTTACAGGCCTCCTAACACCAGTAATCCACAAAAATATCTCAATACCGCTCTCCTACCAAATAGGGACACTATCACTAGCAGGCCTAGTAATAATACTCGTCGCCAGCCTCAACAACAAAGAAGTCACCAACTGGAAATTCCAGAGCAAAAGCTCAGCAGAAATCTACGAAATAGGCCTTCTGTTGATGTTGGCAGATTTCTTAGTATTATAATTTACTAAACTAAAGATCACTTAATCTCTGCTGACTTCCTGAGAGATCTTCTATAAGACTCTGACACATTTTTTGGAAAGAGTTGCTTGTACTGACATAGTACCTTCTATCCGCTTCTGCTACCTTCTTAATGTCGTCCTCGAAAGCTCTATCTTCCATCATATCTAACACATTTTTGGCCTTATTTCTCAGTGTTTTCTTCTCAGAAGGATGTAGACTGCCCCACGCGCCATGGATGTCATCCAATAAATCGTCGATCTCTAATTCTAAATCTGCGTCTTCAGGATTAGATATAGACCGGGACATAATCTCCTGAACCATTTTTTCTGCTATTAATGCCTCGCTATCATCTCCTAAGAAAGGAACATAGCCTGTAGGAATCTTACTAACATTGAGATCATCAAACTCTCCATTCAAATTTGCATCCTGAAATGCGTTCTCAATCTTGAGAGTTTCGTCATCAAGTACAAGTACAGCCGAGTTAGTATCGATATGAGGTAGACTTTCTTCTATATTTGAATTGCCGACATAGATCGTCTCATGGGTTAATTTTGAGACATCATAGACATCTACATCTCTCAAGTCTTCTGATTTCACTTTTTCATATTCATCTATAGTATCTTGAGAAAGAGTACCGCTTTTACATTCAGTGATTAATGTGTGGAGTTCTGAGTTTGAGGCAAAAATTACATCCGGATTTATCTTTCCGCCTTGGTAGGCGATTCGAGCTTCAATTGTATCCAGGTCATAACCTGCTTCTTTAAGCGGTGAAGGCCATTCGGGCCCGCCTTTGGAGAAACCAACCATTGCATTTGTTAGTTTAGTGTGCTGTGATATCTTCGCCAGAATCATCACCTCGTAAATTAGCTCTTGAATCAAAATAGTGCTGAATATTCGTATACATTCTAAGAACTACATTACCGCAAGCTCCCTCTGGAAGATAGATTCTCAGGAAATCCTCGCATACTTCAATATCAAGTTTATCTCCTGTATGCATATCAACCGCTGAAAACCTGAAATATCCGTCGGAAATTTCATTCTTTACTCCCCATAGGCGGAATGGCTTACTGGAGGAGAAAATAGTCTTGATGAACTTTTCCATATCTTCGATTTCTCTGGCAAAATTGATGACAAGAGGCCTTCCCTTTACCGTTGTGCCATGGCTTTTGGATTTATACTGTATAGCATTCTCTTGTTCAAGTCTATCAAGAGTCGATTTGTAGTTATCTCGAAGCGTTCTCATCTCTCTAAAATGAGATTCAACGGCATCGCCACGAGCAGTGAACTTGCCTTTGTAATTAATATCCTCTAGAAGAACTTCATCATCACATTTCTGCTTAACTCCAACTACAGAAAGAGAAGTGCTACCACTTACTTCCTCACTTTTCCTTAGAGTTTCAAGAACTGAATTTGCCTTTCTTCCCCAGAGTTGCATTGAAAGTTTGCCGATATCAGCGTCTTCCTCTTCCTCAGCTACCTCATCTTCAAACTGAAGATTAAATCTTCTGAAACTGTTAGAGTCTTCTCTCCAAATATCCTCCATAAAACGGTTAGAGAACCATGTAAAATCCAATTTCGTATAACGAGGAAAAACCATCTTATTAATAACCTGCTTGGTAATCTCTGAACCTTCTAAACTGTGAATACTCCAGAAACGCTCATCCATCTTATCCAGGTAGAACTCATAACGCTTATCATCCTTCTTAACCTTCAAAATCTTGAAACCCTGATTTTCAGTATCCTCCACCTTCATAGAAAACTGTTCTCCAGCCAAAACTGCCCCATCCAAACTTTCACGGTTAGTCTCAATCAAATTAGACTTCAAAAAATTCTGATCAACATCTAACTTCTGCTCATCCCTAACAGACTCATAAGAATCCTTCATCCTAGAATACAATAAATCTCTGAAATCGCTACGGGAATTAATTGAAACTTTAACCACCTAAACTGCAATTAGTAATACTAGGATTTAAACTTTAAATTAGGGAGAAAGTTATCTTTTAGGGTACAAATATCAGCTATGGGCGAAGATTCTCTAGAAGACTTCGAGGATGACAGAGAAAGAGATATAGATAGAATCGCTAAAGGCCCTATGTTGGAAGAACTTACTTCTACATTATTCGAGCTTGCAGGATTCAACACCACAGTTAGAGATGAATCAACTGAGTATGAAATAGATGTCCTAGCGGAAGATCAAGATACCGAGATTATAATAGAATGTAAGAACCGCGGCAATGAAAGCATCTCTGTCAAAAATTTAATCCACGAATGGAGCGGCAAAAAAGAAGAACTCGGCATCAAAAATGCTTTACTCGTATTAAACGGCGCCAAAGTCAAACAATCCGACAGAGATTTAGCCAGAAAAAACAAAATTAGAATCTGGAACACATCACAGCTTCAAAGAATGCTGAAAACAGTCAAGGAACAGCGTGAAGACGCAAAAGTCAAAATTCTAGAAGACCTCAGAATAAATCTTGAAGAAGTCAGGAAATTAAGGGCAGAACGAAGAGAAAAATGGGAGCCACCGTATGAATTGATTTGGAGAGCTTATGTGAAATACGGTGGAAAAAGATGGAACTACATAGCTATAGGAATCAATGAAGACTCTGAAGAAAAATTCTGGGAAATCCTAAATGTAGATCAAGAATACTCTGATCACTTCAAATTCCAAAACGCATTCTCAAGAGACCAAGAAAAATTCTACCCGGCAAAAACAGTTCTACTGCCCATGTGGAAACTTGACAACAAACACGACGAGAAAATAATCAAATACGCCGACGAAAACAATTACTACTGCATCATATTCAGAGACATCGAAATTGACATTGACCTAGAAAAATACGATATAGAAGTGAAAGAAATAGAAGAAGTAGCCGACCAGATCAACACACAACTAGAGCACTGGAAATAATTACTCTATGAAAGCCCAGCCTTGAATATCACCTTTGACCTCGCTCTTTGAAGCTAAGTCGGTTTGATAATCTGTTGATTCTTCGATATATTCATCCAAGAACTCTTCTAACTCGTCTAGGAGTTCGTCTACATCCCAGTCCACAAGTGTTTCTTCCTCCCTCAGTAAATCTCGGAGTATTCTACCCTCATCGGTATTCCTAAGATTTGGATTTTTCAACCTCTCTAGGACTCTTTCTGCGTTTTCTGTGCTTTCTCTCTCAGGAATGACTTTCTCCTCTAAGTACTGAACTATCATTTCCTGCTGTTTTGACTTCTTTTCTCCTTGCTTGTAGGCTCCTTCCAACTGTTTCTCTTTACTTTTTTTCAGTCTTTCTTCAACTTTTTCTTCTATCTGTTCTACTTGTTTTTCTACTTTTTCCTTTGGAGGATCTTGAAGTTCTTCTTGGTCTTTATCCAGTTCTTCTATCTGCCTGACGCTGTTCAAGGATTTTACGCGGCCCTTATTACTGGTGTAGAATATTTCTCTTTCATTTCTGTTCAGAGGAGAGTCTTTATCTTCATACCATAGATGCATAAGACCTAAGACATTTCCTTCGTCAAAGGCAGATTCAGGCAAGACTGTGTAAAGAGATTCCCTATCTTCAGGAGTTTCGCTGAAGAACTCTTCTGCAAATTCAAAGTCTGATTCAGTAAGATTGTAATCCTCTCTCAAGTCTTTCTTCAACCTTATCTTCTCGAAGGCCTTTTTCTCGCTTCTATCTGTCTGACTGAGCAGTTTATTCTGAGTAACATCGTCAAGCTCGTTAATATCCTCTGTAGAACGCGAATTCTCTACAGTCTCCTTAATCTCATCTAACTCGATTTCACCAATCTTTTTCTCTTTCTCAACCCCTGCTCGGTCCAGGACCTTATCTTCGTTAGGATCGAGAATATTATTCTCCTTACCTACAATCATTGCGATATCGTCAATCTTTGCTCTCAACCTTTCTAGCAACTTGATTGCAGCCTCTAAATCCTCATCAGGGAAGAAGTTGAATACCTGTTTGTCTTCCTCTGTACCGATCCTGTCGATTCTTCCTACTCTCTGGACGATACGCATAGGATTCCAAGGCAGATCATAGTTAACTACTGTGTTAACATCCTGAAGGTTTACTCCCTCACTTAGCGTGTCGGTGGCAACTACAAAGTCGATTTCGGAGACTCCTTCCTCATCTAACACAGACTGATAACCTGCTGAGCTGGGGGAGAACCTCTTTACAATTTCTCTCTTGTTGCTATCTCCGCCTTTGATAACTGCGCTGTTGCTTTGAGAAAGCGGCGATTCTGGATCATTAACTAGGTACTCATAGATGTAGTCCGCAGTAGCCTTATACTGTGTGAATATTACAGCCTTACCTTCAATATCATTAAGCGTATCACGCAGCAGCTCAACTTTTGTATCCTTGAACTCTGAAATACTGAAAATGCTCTGATAGAACCCTTTTAATTTGTCCAAAGAATCATCCACATCTTTTCCGGGGAAGACTCTCTGATCATACATGTCGCCATCTACATCAGGAATACTATCGAAATCGTTTCTTCTTAACCAGTTCTTGACATCATGGGTCATCTCATTCAACTCATGATTCTCCGGAGCAATTCCCGAAGCAAACATTGTGGCAAACTTTGACAACATTATGAAGTCTTCATAGATGAAGTTCTTGACATCCTCAACAGTAGCCTGAGCAAGATCATCGTTTATCTCATCCCCTTCCCTAACAATAGTTTCGTCCAGGCCTAAGTCCTCAAGAGCTTCATGAAGCTCTTCTGCAGCCTTATCATTCTGTGTGAAATCTTCCAGAGTAGATTCTTCCTCAGTTTCCTGTAAAGATCTAATTTTCTGATCATCAGGCAACTGCTTCAAAGTCTCTAACAGTAAAGTCTGGCTGTTGTACAAAGTTCTAAGAGACTCAATAAACGACTTGGGGGAAGACTCAAGCCTCTTCAGCAAGTTCAGCTTGTAGAGAGCCTTCAAGGTTCCTCCTCCCTGAGGATTCCTGATTGTGATATGGGAGAGATGCAAAGCATTCATTATATCTGGTAGAATCTCATAAGCAGGTTCGTAAGCCGCTGGAAGCTCATAATTTTTCTTGTGAACCTTAGGAGGATTAAAGTTCATATCGAAGTCTTCTTGCTCCTTCAGCTGCTCCTTGACATCCTTTCTAGTTCTAAGAACCATAACTTCATCTAAAATATTTCCAATCTCCTTAGATTCCTCATTTAGCTGATCTACAATTCTGTCAATTTTGACCTGATCGGCGTCTCCTTCACGCAGCATCTTCTTTCTCTCAGCAGCTAGATCAATATACTCATCGAAGGAATCAAAGTCAAGGCCTGAAATATTCCTAATTTCGTTCTCTCCTGTAAACAGATTAATCAGGTTCTTTAGATCCTCAGCGCTGTTGTTGACTGGTGTAGCAGTCAACATGATCATTGTCTTTCCTTTCAACATCTTCATATTAGCGTAACGCCGAGTACCCTTGACATCATTACCGTCAGGCCTCCAATGACCGCTGTTACGGAAACGATGAGCCTCGTCAATAAGAACAGTATCAAACTGGTCTCTCATCTCCTCTACTTCTTCGCGCTCCAACATCTGGAACTTTGTAATACTCATGATCTCAATATGCTCGCCGTCAACCTCTAAACCGAAGTAAGGATTACCGTGCTCATCCGTCTCATTCTGCAAGAGATTCTCCCATTGATCCGTTAAGTGCGCAGGAACAACAAGCAAACAGTTCTGATTCAAGTCCCGGTAATCCCGCAGGAGTTCGGCTCCAATAAATGACTTTCCAAGGCCTACGCTGTCACTGATAATACAACCGTTGTACCGTGCCAGTTTTTCTTTCGCACTGACATACCCAATATGCTGGAAATGGTACAGCGGACTGTCAAATCTTTCTCCAATGTGCCCGTCCAGAGCATCATAAGCTAATAATTTGTAGAACTCGAAAGGCTCAATCTTAGTGCCGAGATCAAGTTCGGATTCATCATCTCCTTCAGAACCTCCGCCACCTTGCTTCCAATCCTGGTACTGCTTATTGCTTTCAATTATATCAACCAGTTCTTCACTGAACTCCTGAGCATTATTCGTCCACTGAGAATCAAACCAATCCTCAAAAGCCTCAGTCTCACGATCCTCACGAGTAGCCAAGTTTAACTCAATATTCTTAGTATGACCGCTTTTCGAAAAATTAGAAGAACCAACAATAGTAGCGCCAGGCCTATTATCACCCTCATAATGATCCTCAGGCTTAGGCATCCTAAACGCCGCACCCTTAGCATGGAAAATACCCTGATCCGGAGTCTTAACCCTGATCTCAACAAGGCCTTCCGCAATAAAATCCTTTAAACGCTCCAAACGCTCCATCTGAGCATTATTCAACTCATCAATATCCTCATCAACAGCCTTCTCAACCTCATCACGCAGATTCATGCCCTCCTGAATCTCTTCAGCAGTAAAACGGTCAGTCTCACGACCCATCAAAATCCGGATAGGAGCACGACCCAACTCCTCAGGACTCTTCAAATTCTCCAACTCTTCCTTATACAAGTTGAAACCAGAGACATAGAAGTAACCAGTAGCCAAACGCGCCTCCTCACAACGCTTGAACACCTTCCTATACTCACTACGCAACTCAGTACCCTGATTATCAATAATAGGCCTCAAACTAAAATCCTCAGTCATTCCAACGGACCCTCCTCATCTAACTCATCAAACTTCTCTAAAACCATATCAAAGTAATCCTCAGTCATCAAATCTGGATTCTCTATCGTATCAAAGTCGTTTATTAGGAATTTTGCTTCTTCTCTATCAAGTCCATATGCATGTATGACTGCTGCGTCTATTTCAGCTCTCAATTTGGCTCTTTCTTCTTCGTCTTCAACGGCTTCGATATCTAATCTTTCTCTGATTTCTTTGAATTCATCTCTATAACAGTTTAGTTTGGCGGAGCGCTCTGAAATATATTTGAACCATTCTTTTTGTCCATTAATTCGCGGCGCCTGAGTTTCTAAAACCTTATAGTTTGAGATATTAGCCTCAACTTTTGGTCTTAAAAGATAATCAAAACAGATACTATTCAGTATACCCGTAACAACAAAGAGTTCCCTATCAGTAAATCTTCTCTTATAGATCGACCTCAAAGGAAATTCATCCAGTTCATCTTCATTAGCATCGATTTTGTATGGCCTTATCGTAGTTATAGGGTCTACAGTAGCTACTCCAGGAGGCAATATTGCAGAGATCATAGTTCTCTCATTTGTGGTCTGTGTTACCTTCCTAAAAACCGGTCTATATGCAGTAGAATCTAGTAGAACATCTTCAGAAGAATACTCTTTTCCTCTTTTCTTCTCCAGTTTGGAATTTAGAAAGCTAATTTGAGATTTGCTGGAATTTTCCCAGCCAAGTTGTCTTACAAGCTTTGATTTAAGGTTATCATAGTTTTTCTCCCTAATTCTGGCCTTGGCACTAGTTTCACTGTCTTTATCTTCATCTAAACTCCACAAGTTTGGTTCTTCAGCGTGCGGTTTCCTGTAAGAGTATTGATGTATTGTGGTTCCGCCTACTACAGGATAGTCTCCTCTATCTCTGTCATTGAAGAATCTATCTCGAGCCTTGTTCTTATCTAATTCTCTGTAAGGCACCAAGTTCCAGGAATCTGATTTTTCTTTTCCAAGTTGAGGATTTCTGATCAAACTTTCTATGGTCTCCATATGCAGCTTCGATCTGATAGCTGGGAAAGAAACAGTCTCAGGTGAGTATTCCTCCAGTACTAGTCGAGGTGCTTCCACCGCCAGATTGTCCATATTTCTTAGAACATCAGTTTTTCCCTTCTCGTAACTGGTTAGTACTTTATCAGTTGATCCCTGCATATGGTATGTGATAATTCCAAATTTCTTCTGTTGATGTAGATCGTCAAAAATGCCTCTATTTTCGAAGTTTAATACATGAGAGATACTTGTACTGTCTAGGAGTTCTTTTCTAAGGCTTTTCTTAGATCCGGCAGTGAATATTTTCGTTTTAGGAAGTAGTAAGCTGACATATCCCGTTTCTTTTGTTATATCGAATATTCTTTCAGCAAAGAGAGGAGCCAGATCAGTGTTTCCTGATAGAGTTTTTCCATCTACTACAGAAGTCTGAAGGTTATAATTGCCTGAAGAAGTGAAATAATCTGCTAGATTAGTTTTTTCTTCTTTTTTCTTTTCATACTCTTCAACAATCTCAGAATCCTCTAGTAATTCCTCCTCTTTTTGATCTTTTTCATCTTTATCTCGCTGTCGGAAAGCAGGGTCATATTTTGAGAAGAACTCCCCTCGAGTAAGCTTTACCTCTTCCCATGGAGGGTTTCCGATTATTACATCGAAGCCGCCTTCTGAGTAGACTTCTGCGAATTCGAGGACCCAGTGGAAGGGTGAGAATTCTTTGATGTCTTCCATGTCGACATCTTCGATTCCTGCTTCGTGGAACTGTTGGAGTATTTTTTCGTCAGGATCTTCGCGGTATTTTTCTAGTAGTTGGAAGGCTTCTTGTCTTGCTTTTTCTGCTTTTTCTCCGTTGCCTTCTTTTTCGTGTTTTTTGTAGGTTTTGATTTTTTGGATGATGTCGTTGTATTTTTTGTGGATGGCGTCTGGGCTGTATTGGTTGAGGTTGGCTTGGGATTTTTCGTCTTCGATGTCGTCGTTGAGGGCTTTTTCTATTGGTTCTGTGAATCCGATGAGGCTGTTTCCTTGTCGGATGTTGAAGTCGATGTTTGGTAGTGTTTCTACTTTGTGTGGGTCGTCGCCTTTTTCTAGGTCTGCGACGATTGAGAGCCATAGTCGTAGTTTGCAGATTTCTGTTGCTCCTTTGTCGATGTCTACGCCGTAGAGGTTGTTGAGTATGATTTGTCTTTTGGCGTGCATTGATTTTTCTGCTGAGGTTTTTGCTGCGTTGTTTTCCAGTTCTGTAACTAGGTCTTGGATTTTTTCTGTCATTTCCCAGCTTGCTTTTTCATCTAGTTTTTGGAAGTATTGGAGTGCTGACATGTAGATGTCGATCAGTACTTCTTGTGCTGCTAGGAGGAATGCTCCTGATCCTACTGCTGGGTCCAGTACTTTGAGGTCTTGGAGTACTTCGAAGTATAGGTGTTCTATTTCCTCTCTTTCTATTTCGTCTATATCTCCGATTATTACTGAGTTTTCATCTTCTTCCTCTACTTCGTCCGGTATCTTGAATAGTTCGTCGATCTCTTCGTAGTCTTTATCGAATTCTTCGTTTATTCTGTCGAGAATGTATGGCTGGATCGTGTTTCTGGACATGAAGTGCGTGATTTCTTCCGGAGTGTAGTAGGCTCCCATCTCTTTCTGGTTGACGGTTTTCTCGAAAATATGTCCAAGTAGTTCTGGTGATAGCCTGTTTGGATCTACTATGTCGAGTCTTTCGTCGGCGTGCCAGTTCCAGTCGCCTAGGAAGTCCAGTATCTCTGTGAATAATTTGTTGGTTTCTTCTGTGTCTTCTCCAAGTCTTACATCTTCGTATTCTCTTTCTACATCTGTTTCTGTGAATAGGCCTCCGTTAAGGTATGGGAGTGTGTCATCTGGGTGTTCTTGGTCTGTTGCTAGCCATTTGAAGAAAAGTGGTTTGTAGAATTCTTCGTATACATCTCCGCCGTTTTCAATTATTTCGTCATGATTTTCTTCCAAGTAGTCCTGGTTGTAATCTAGGAGTTTCTTTTCCTGGATGAAATGAAGGAAGATTAATCGGTCAAAAATTGTCTGGGCGTAGTTCTGTTTTTTCTCTCCTTCGTCTTCAGGAATACCTGAGACCTTGTGGACCATGTCAGCCCTAATGCTCTCGAATTTTTCGTAAAATTCGTTTACTACCTTCTTGGTCTCGTAGAGCTGGTTGATTGACTGAGAATCGCCGTGCTCGATATTATTCAATTTTTCCAGTGCTGTATTTGCTTCTCCGCCAGGCCTGAACTGTTCTTTCTCTATCTGCCATCTGTTGTACTTGATCTGTCCGTGCTTGTCCCATGCTCTTCTGCGTGTAGTAAAAGTGAATTGTTCAAAGTCATCTGTAGAAACTACTTGTGTCTGCCGTGTAGAAGTCATCCTACTGTTGTAGTCTGATGCAGTTTCTTCTCCTGATGCCGTTACAATAGCCAAGAATTTTTCTTCATCTAGCTCCATCACAATTTCATCGTCGCTTCCTACATTTTCCAGTCGGTTAAGTCCCCTTTTCTCTAGTGTATCTGCGATATCTTCTTTAGAATTCCAGTCAAGAATATCTGACTTCTCGATAGTATCCAGCGGCATGTGTAATATGCTGTGTTATTTCTTTAAGAAACTCATATTTGAGGCGACAGGTTTAATTTAATTACACATTATAGGCTTAATATGAGTGTTAATGCTGAGGTATTCCAGGAAGTTATAGGCGAAGTTGTCAGAGAGAACGAAAAAGATGGTAAGAATCTTTCTAAAGAGAAACTCGAGGAGGAAGTAAGAAAATATATTGATTTTGATCAGCAGCAAAGGTTTGATGGAAACTTTATTTCAGCGAGAGATAATAGAGAATTTATTGGTTCAAAGGACGAATATGGTAACGTTATTGAGCCTGGTGAAGGTGGCGAACATCAGGGGGCGATTGTGGATGTCTGGTTTAACCCTGATCTAAATAAGGAGAGTCCTCTCGTAGATTTGAGCAACTTCAAGGGTGTAGAGGAAGACTATACTCCGCTAAGTTCAATAATTTCTGATTATGAAGAGTTCTATAATTCTCCTAGGCACAGCGATGAGGAGTATAAATGGAGGAATGTTAGGGAGTTTCAGGAAGCCTGGGAAGAGGCTGAAGATAAAAGCGGAGAGGATTTCTACGAAGTTTTGAAGCCTGTTATTCAAGATACTAATCTGCTTGGATGGCGTGGAAAAAATAATGTTAAGAGAAAATTCAATAATGATGCTGAAGGTGCTTCTGAGAGCATAAAGAGGTTAGTTGATGAGGATGAGGATATTGTTGAAAGGTTTTCTCAGTTTAGGTCGTTCTTCGAAATGCCTAATGCTGGAGGCACAAAAGTTGCGTCTTACTTTTTAGCATCACTATACCCTGAAAAATATGTTTTCTTCAAGTATGAAGAGGATAAGAAGTTCTTAGAAAATTTCGGAGTTGAACTCAATAAAGATTTTGACGAGTATGAAAGCTTAGAAAACGGGAGAATTCAGAGATACTTGGACTTTAACGAGAAAATGAAGGAAGTCCTCGAAGAAATAAGCTTAGATGAAAAGAACCTTTGGAACGCACAGGACTTAATCTGGTACTACAGTCAGTACTGGATGCCAGAAGATCTAAAGTCCGAACTAGACAGCATCAAAAAGAATGGCGGGTCTGCTTATACTCGTCTTTTCGCACTGAAATGCTTCTTTGAGGAGCAAGATGAAGGAAGTATGTCGGGCGATGAATTTGATAAGGTTGTCAAAGAGAAAGCTGAGAAAATGGAGCTTCCGGGCAAGAATAAGAGCGCCTATATACGGTTAAACTACAATGTTTTCAGAAATTACGAGCCTTTCACCGCTTCAGATGACAAGTATGGTGTAAAGGAAGAGTACCATGAGTATCTTGATGCGATGGCGCATTATGTGAACTATCTTTGGAATGAAGTCTCTTCTGAGACTAATTACTTTGTTGTAAGTCATAATGAGAATCCTGAGGAGTTGGAGGAAGGATATCTTCGTGCTTCTTACACAGAAGAAGATGGAGATTCGAGGTATGAGCCTGGACATGATCTAAGCATGTTGAGCAGAGGCGATACAATTCTTCACTATAAGTCCAAGAAGTTTGTAGGTTATTCTAAAGTCGAGTCCGAACCTGAAGTCATTGACACAGATAACGGCGAAGAGTTCTATCTAGAAGTAGATATAAACCGTTTTGACAATCCACGGCATCTTGATGATGTAGCGGATGTCTTAGAAGAAGAGAGCGATAAAGTAGATAAATACTATGCCCTAGCCTCAAATAGAACTAAATCAGAAGGTTATCTAAGGCGGCTGACTGAGAGAGGAGCAAAACACATAATCAACTTCCAAAAGACAGAGAACTACTTCTGGATTACAGCTCATCCTTCTATATGGGAAGTTTCTGAGCTGGATGAAGGCGATAAGAAGTTTTATCCTGCCTATTTGCCTTCAGGCAACAAGGCAAGAATTTTTAGCAACTTTGAGAAAGCCTCTGAAGGCGATAAAGTTGTTTTCTACCAATCTACACCTGTGAAAAAGGTTGTCGCTGAAGGAATAGTGAGTGAAGGTATTCATGAAGAAGAAGTTGACGGTTATGATAGCTCTGTCGAAGGAATTACCGTGGAATACAGGAGAGAGATTGAAGGCAATGTTTCGTGGAGCAAATTAAAAGAAATACCTGACTTAGAGGATTCAAAACCTATTATCAATACTGCTCAGGGCAGCATATTCAAATTGAAACAGGAAGAGTTTGAGACGATTCTTTCGCTTGAAAATCCTGAACCTCCGAAAGGCAACCTCGGAGACTATACTCAAACTCCAGAATTCAATATCAAAGTTCCAGATGACCTTTACTTTGAGAATGAATCTGAATTACAAAACGAGATTGAAGCCTCTCTAAATTCCGGCAAAAACATTATTTTCACTGGCCCTCCCGGTACTGGTAAGACTAAGTTGGCTAAGAGTATATCCGAACAGGTTTCCGGAGATGAGGAGAATGTTGAAGGCAGTGTTTTCACGACTGCTACGGCAGACTGGACTGCCTTTGACACTATCGGAGGTTATATGCCGTCCCAGAGTGATGGTGAAGAACTCGAGTTTAATCCCGGCCAGTTCTTGAAATGCTTCAGAAAGGAGAATGGAGAGGTCACGAACAAGTGGCTGGTTATTGATGAGATCAACAGGTCTGATATCGATAAGGCATTTGGTCAGTTGTTCTCCGTTCTTTCAGGCGACTCCGTAGAACTACCTTACAGGAAAGACGGGCATGTAAAGCTGGAAAAAGTAGATAGTGAAAATGATGTAGATTTAATTGAGAGAGACGAGGATATCTATCCAATTACTGATTCCTGGCGCCTAATCGCCACAATGAACACTTACGATAAGACCTCTCTATACGACATGAGTTACGCATTTATGAGGCGTTTTAATTTCATTCATGTTGGAGTACCTGAGCTGGAGACAGAGGAGGGATATAATTATGACTTGCTGGATCCTGAGGAGGAAGATAACTACGCATCAGTTTGGGATATGAGAGAAACTCTCGCTGAGAACGATCTATACAAGGATCTTACTGTTCTCTGGGCTGAGGTCAACAATCAACGAGATATCGGACCATCAATCATCAAAGATATAATAGAGTTTATTGATGCACATAGCGGAGAAAGAGATACTGCTTTGGCTCAGGCAGTCAACTCCTTGATCCTACCCCAGTTCGAGGGCTTGAGAAGAGAAAAACAAGAGCAGTTTATCAAGGAGTTAAATAATCATTCAGAAGAGGGTTCAATCAGTATTAATGATTCTCTGGTAGAAGAAAAAGCCTTGAATATGTTCAGCATCAGCTTGGAAGATGAGTAAGACCTCTGAAGAAGTTTTGTTGGAGGAAGTTCAGGAAGAGCTTACAGCTTTCCTCTCATCAGGGCAGATCAATGAGAAAGAACTGGCCAGAACTTTATCTTTTGAGGAGTTGAACATTAAGGATTTTGAAAGACTGAAGGAGATTCATTTCGTTCTCTCAGAGCCTGTAACCACGTTTGTCAGGCAGCTGCCTGATTGGATTCGGCGTATCAAAACTGAAAGCTATCGAGAGAAAAAAGTTTCTAACGGCGAGATACGAGGCCGTATTGACTGGGGCGAAACATACAAAACCCGGTACTCTCGGAACGCCAAGGACAAGTCTCTATTTGTCACACAAAACCCCGATATTGAATACAATATCCCAGAAAATCTGGTTCTGAAGAAGGTCCTAGGTATAATCCACAGAGTTGTTACGAAAGAAGTTCAGGATCTAGATCAGGACTGGAGAGAAGAGCTATGGAACACGAGAGATATAGATGACTTGAAACAGATCTTCCAGCGAAATGTAAACATTGACAGGATCAAGGATATGCAGGACGAAGAGTTAAGCTCCAAACAGCTTGATGCTGCTAGAAACTCAAGAAGAGAAGTTTACAGGAAGGCCTATGATCTCTACATGAAATATGAGAAAATTATAGCGAGCGAGTTCTCGGATGAAGAAGTACAGAAACTATTGGAGAACACCTTGGTCAAGCCTAATGATAGGCCTACGCTGTTTGAATTATTCGCTACTTTCAAAATAATCAGGAACTACGAGCAAGAAGGACTACAGTTACAGATGATGAAAGGAGAGAACAGTGAGATCGCCTTGATGAAGAATGAAGAAAAAGAGGTACTGGTTTACCACGACTCTACAGGCAATCTAGATTTCAACATGGATTTCCCGAAAGACCCAGAAGACGACTTCGTGAAAAAGAGCAAGGAGATATCTGAGGAACACGCTGATGCGCTGGAAGATTTCATTGGTAGAGGTGTAAATGAGGGTCTGTACTCTGGGAGGCCCGACATCATAATAGAAGAATACGATACTAAAGGTGGCCGAGAACTGGAGAAAGTGGTCATTGGAGAGGTTAAATACACCGATAAAGAATCGACGTTCTCACAGGGTCTTAGGGAGCTATTGGAATATATGAAGTTCGGTCAGAGCGGATCGAAAGATCTAGAGGAGTTTGTATTGAATGGGGTTATCATAGCCGACGGTATTGACATGAACAATGAGGACGGTAGGATCCTCGGGCTTAACTCCAAAACTCTGAGAGAAGGAGAGTTTAAGATAGGTTAGGCAGAGGACTCGATCTCCAAGTCCTCCGGCTCTAGGCCTTTTTCCTCCGCCACGAGCCTCCTGGCCTCTGCGTTTATCCTGTCGTCTGTTACTTGGGTTTCGTTTTCGATGATGTTTTCCTGGATCTGTTTGGCTTTCTCCTCCACATCTTTCTCAACTTTTGATTCGACTTCGACTCCTTCCAGGTAGTTGTCTTCGTCGAGGACCTGTCCGCATTTTCTGCAGCTTTTTCGATGTCCGGAGTTAACTAGTCCGCAGCTGCATTCAAGCGGCAGGACGTCTTCTTCTACGTGATCGTTTACTTCGTCTTCTAGTCCGTAGCCTTGGAGGTATGCGTTCCCTGCCTGTTTATCGTTGATCCTGGTGTAGACCCGTGTCTGGTCCGAACCTTGTACGTGGCCAACCCTTTTGTCAATCATCGTCTCGTTCATGATATCAGCCTTCTTAAGATAACTAATCCTTCCTTTACGCCAGATATGGTTGACTTCACCATCCAGATTGCAGTTAAGATCTGTCTTACCAGCTACTCTCCTGACCTTTTCGCTGTAACTTCTGTAGCTGACCGGTTTCTCAGGTTTACTGTTCTTGATGTTACAGAAAAGGTATGCATCCGGATTGTCTGGGTCAGGATGACAGTTCTCCAGCCAGTACTTGATCGCTGGCGCTGCAACGGTACATGGAACGTCACGATCGGGACTGTCCTTGTTTCCTGGTACTCTAAGCACTACCGACTGTTTCTTGACGGTGACGCCGCCGACTTTAGTGTTTAAGCACTCGCCTATACGGCAGCCTGTATCCCATAACGTCAATAGTATGGCAGGGTCTCTAGCCGAGGTTAATCCTCTGCTGTCGGCCTCCAGCTTCCTGGTTAATTTTTTAACATCGCTCGGAGTAGGAAGATCGTTCGGATCTGTACGCTTCTTATCCTTTTCAGGCACGTAGGCTTTGAAGCCTTGAGGTAGAAGAGGTGATTCCTCGGGGTTGGATGATAGTTCGTGGAACTCTAGAAGCCGTTTGATTGCGGACTTGTACTCCATCTTGGTCTTCGCCGAGTAGTCCTTGCTGTAGTACTCGCTGTTCTCTATCTGTCCGAGAATCTTGTGGATCTTCCTTTTACTTTCCTCGTCTTCCCTCAGGTTGTCGAGCCGGAAGTCGTTGTGTTCGAGAATCTGTTTGAGTGAGGAAAGGTACCGGTACTGTCTGGAGGTACTGGTGCTGCGTAATGCGTTCCAGTCCTTGAACTGTTCAGCTAATTTTTTGTTCTCCTCACATATCTGGGAGGAGTTCTGGATTTTTCTAGAAGCGGTTTCAAGTCGTTGTTTGTATTGATGTAGGTCTTCCATTGGTGCGGGTCACGTGATTTACGTGCTATAGTCGTGTGCGCGACCCCCTTAAAAACCGCGAATCGGAATCTCTCCGGGCAGAAAGTTGCCCGATTATGAGTATAAGCAGTTGTGCGGGAGGCAGGATTTGAACCTGCGAACCCTCTAGGGGACAGCGCATTTCCCGTTGACTTGAAAACACTTCTGTGTTTTCTGCGAACCGGTTTCCTGGATGGAATCGGTGTCTCAAACCTCTGTCTCTTGGTGGAGAAAGAGGTGTCCTGAACGCTGCGCCTTTGACCACTTGGCGACTCCCGCCTGGTTGTCTTTTACCGGGCTGATTCTTATAAGTAGCTGGTTAAGCGAGCCTGGAGGGATTTGAACCCTCGACCCCGAGGTATTTCCAACAGTTGAGAATGGAAGATTGAGGCCTTGTTGGATGTGAAGTGGTAGCGGTTTTTCCAGGTTTAGGAACCTCGTGCTCTGTCCAGCTGAGCTACAGGCTCTTGTATTGGTTCTCTGTGGAGGTTATAGTTAAGAAACATGAGAGAAAGAGGTTTTTACTCTTCGTCCTCTACGAGTGCTTCTATCTGGAATGTTTTCTGGCACTGTGGGTATCCCTGGCATCCCCAGAAGAAGCCGTATCGTCCTTCCTTTATCTTCATGGGCATTCCACACTCCGGACATGCGACTTCTCTCGGTGCCTTGTCCTTGTGTTTGCTGCAGACAGGTTGACCGGCAGAGTTCTTGGTGGTTGCGTTCTCCCCGCAGAAAACGCACTTTGTCATCTTGGTTTCCTTTGCCATGGAAAATGTAAAGAAGTGAGAAAGTTACTTAACCGTACGTGTTTTTACCCGGACTTCTGTTTTTTCACGTAGTCAGCGGCGTTCAGTCCGGCCTGACAGCCTTCTCCGGCTGAGACCTGTACCTGCTGTACACCCCTGTTATTAACATCTCCTGCCGAGTAAAGTCCTTCTACACCTGTCTCCATCTCTTTGTTGACTTTGATCCGGCCTGATTCATCTTTCTCCACGAGATCTGTGATATCGGAGTTAGGGACCGTACCTATCTCTACAAAGGCAGCCTTGACATCCAGCTCTTTCATCTCTCCTCTGTGGTCATACTTGACACCTTCCAGGAACTCATCGCCGTAGAACTCTTCAGCGGTTGCTTCACGGATAACCTCGACATTTTCATCTTCTTCTACTTTCTCAATCGTCACGTGCTCTCCCTTCAGTTCCCCGGAACGGGAGAGAAGAAACACTTTCTCTGCGATATCAGAAAGATAGTCCGCGGCCTCAGTACCGGCGTAACCACCGCCGATCACCGCAACCCGATCTCCCTGATAGAGAGGGCCATCACAGACAGCACAGTAGCCAACCCCCTTATTAGCAAACTCTTCTTCACCAGGAACCCCAAGTTTTCTCCTGTGACCTCCAGTAGCAATAATCACTGCATGAGACCTGAAAACCTTGCCGTCACTTCTTTCAACCTCGAAAACACCGTCCTCACGGCAGATATCAACAACCCTGTAACCGGTCTTCTCCTCAACATCATAGTCACGCATATGTTCAAGGAACCTATCCGCCAGGTCAGGCCCGGAAACACTCTTGAAACCAAGATAGTTCTCAACTTTTTCAGTATTATTCAACTGCCCGCCGTACTCATCCGCTACAACCGTCACGTCCACACCTGAACGTGAAGCATAAATCGCAGCAGACTGAGCCGCCGAAGCACCACCAACAACAATCAAATCACGAACATCTTCACTCATAAAAAACAGAACCACTCAACAAACTTCAAAACACCCGGCCTTACCCAACCGAAACCCCGCCCTCTCCCACCCCCTCATCAAAATAACACTAATAAAACTTCCCCGAAACCACATTCAATACACCCGCACCAACCTCCAGATCCCTCCAACCACAAAAAAGACCGGGAGCGGCTTCCCCCAAAAAAACACAGATTTAAGCCCTCCCGGTGAAAAACTATACCTGGAGGAAAGAAGGAAAAAACCCTCCAGCGTGCGTTGATGAAACTCCATGAGAGTTTCTAAGACTTAACAAACCTTCATAGGAAACTTCGTTCGCGGCGTTGGTCCAGTGGCTAAGACACGTGCTTGCCAACACTGTCTAACTCCATCACGAGTTAACAGTTCGAGAAGCAGAACGCTTCAACGGCAAATTGCGCGTAACCCGGGTTCAAATCCCGGACGCCGCATAAGGTTACGCTCTTATATCGCAATAAACCATGTTTCACATGGCTTCTAGGATTTTTGGCAGAAATACCTTAGGTTTTCAACATCTTGGATGCCGCAAAACTTCTGAAAGTTTTATCATCATAAGCCATGTTTCACATGGCTTTCAGGATTTTTGGCAGAAATATCTTTGATTTTCAAACCGAGGAACTTCGGTGCCGAGGAGAAGAAAAATCTCTGATTTTCGAATCCTGGACACCACAAATTTCTCTGAAATTTGCTTGGTTAAGAAAATCTCTGATTTTCGGATGCAGCATAAGGTTACGCTCTTATATCGCAATAAGCTTACGGAGAAAGACGTTATAGAAGATATGCTGGAGTAGTAGAGTCACAATTTATCTGCCAGTTTCTCCTCTATGTTCTGCAGAGGCGGTGAAAGCTGTTTTGAAGGCAGTTCGTCCTTCTTGACCCACTCACCCTCGTCGGGGCTGCCGCTGATCTCGACCATGTAAGGCTGCCATGTGGCCTCTCCCTCTGCCGACTGGAACGTGGTCTTGAACTTTCTCTGGTACTTTAGTACCTCCGAGCTGCATCCAGTGAACTTCTCGGTGATTCTTGAAGCTGCGTCGGCAGAAAGCTCTGCCTCCTTCCTCTTCCCGGAAGGTACGTCCCAGAAATCCTCTTCCTCATTGTAGAACATCAGTACTTTGTCGCCACGTAGAACAAGACTGCCGGAAAAAACTTCTATCATACATACAATTTCTCGGCCGAGAATAAAAAGGGTCTATTCCTCTCCATCAGGATTATCCTCAATTATACTCTTGGCTTCCTCCACAGCGAACTCCTTATCGGAAAAACCGTACATAGGATTATCGGGACTGAATTCATCCGATTCAACGCGCCAGAAACCGTTTTTATCCTCCTCTATTCGTACTTCCGCACCGGTCATTGAATGCCTCCACTCATCGCCTTCTCTCCTCCACTCACCGACCTTCCTCAGGTTTTTACAGTAGCTTGAGTAGCGTCTGCTTCCTTTCTTGCAGACAAGCAAGGTGCCGTCATCCTCGTAGAGTTCGTACTTGCCGCCCTTCGGCCCTGCAACGATAACAGCGTCATCATTTACTTTCTCAACTTCAAGCGGCTGAGCCCTATCATTGAAAAGCACTCTGTCACCTTTCTGTAGTTCGCCGACTTTCACAGAGAAAATAGATAAGGGTAAAAATGTTTAACGGTTTTTATCTCAGTGACTGGTCCATCCTCCGTCTACCGGCATGTTCACTCCTGTGACATAAGAGGCTTCGTCTGAGGTCAGGAATGTTACTGCTGAGGCGATTTCTTCTGGTTCTGCCATTCTGCCGAGCGGTGTCATGTTCTCTACATGTTTCATGAACTCTTCGTCTTCCTGTACTTCTTCTGTCATGGGTGTGTCGACGAATCCGGGGCAGACCGAGTTTACTCTTACGTTATACGGTGCCAGATCGTTTGCGACTGAGCGTGTGAGGTTGACGACCCCTCCTTTCGCTGCGTTGTATGCTGTTGATCCTGCGTCGCCGACTAGGCCGTAGATGGAGGCCATGTTGATGATGCATCCTTCTGTGTCTTTGAGGTGTGGTGTTGCTGCCTTGCATCCGTGCATGACTCCGTCGAGATCTACTTCTATGGTGCTGCGGTAGTCTTCCATCTCCATTTCCTCTATTCCTGCTGCGTCGCCTATACCGGCGTTGTTCACCATTATGTCCAGCTTTCCGAATCTTTCCACGGTTTCCTCCACTACTCTCTCTACGTCGCCGAACTCTGAGACATCGCACTCATGGAAAGTTGAGTCCGTCTCCTCTGCCAGTTCCTTTCCGGCTTCTTCATCAACATCGGCTATTACGACGTCTGCGCCTTCCCATGCCAGTCTCTCTACTACTGCTTTTCCTATACCCGAAGAACCTCCTGTAACGATCGCGACCTTGTTTTCAAAATCCATTTTTGAACCACCTAGAAGAGATTGAGGAAGATTTGTTTATAGTTTTTGGTATCACTCCTCAAGGTTTACCTGGTCGAATCCCTGCTTCAGGCTTCTGAAGTCAGAGTTGAGGTCGTCTGCCTTTGATGTCAGGTGGGAGAGGTGTGTGCTGTAGAAGGTGTTCCAGTCTTGCTCGAAGTTTTGGAATTCGGTTTGAAGGTTGTCGAGTTCTTCACGTACTTCTTCGGCCCTTTCTGTCAGCTCTTCCATCCTGAGGTCGGACTTCACCAGTTCGAGTTTGTGGCCTAGCGTCAGTGGGGAGGAGACCTGTACCCCTTTCTTCACGTATTTCTGCAGCAGGTCGTACTCCTCCTTGACCAAGTAATAATAAACTGCTTCGGAGGGTACGAACTCGAAGGCGAAGTCGGTGGTTCCTTTTTCTGGTTTGACGTACTTGTTGGCGACCTGGTCTAGTGTGTTTTCTACTGCGTTCCTGAACTTTTTCCTGTGTCTATCCTTTTCTTCCTCTTCCTCCGCTTCCTTCATCTTTCTGAAGCGGTCCAAGGGGAACTTGGCGTCGATGCAGATCTTTCCGGCTGAGGAGTCGATGTATGCGTCCGGTTTCTTGGTGCCTACCACCTGTTCCTGCAGTCCGTACATCGAGCTTGGTAGGTGGTCGGATAGTATGGTTTCCAGTTTTCTTTCTCCGAACTCTCCTCTCTGCTGATTGGATTTCAGCATGGTTTCGATTCCCTGGTGCAGTTCTTCTAGTTCTTTGGTCTGTTGTTGGACGTTTTCCATCTGGGATTCTACTGATCCAATGGTTTTGTCCAGTTCTAGTTTCTGCCATGACTCGCTTATGGCTCCACGCATCTTGTCCGGGTCTATCTCAAGTTCCTGTTCTTCCTGAGCATGTTTCACTTCTTTGACTTCTTTTCCGAGGTATATTACTCCGCTGCTGAGAATTAGTACGGCTCCGCCAAGTAAGAGTTCGATCATGTTAACGGATTAGGATGCGTCACCGTTAAAGATTTATCCCGTGGAAAGTTTAGATGTGAAAGTACGGAAAACCAGGGATCTGGAGGAGATAGCAGAGAGGGCCTCGGAGTACGATAAGGTGCTGACCGTTGAGCCTTCACTGGCTGACGCAGTTAACCGGAGATTGAGGGAGAAAGGTTTGGAGGAGAATGTTGATACTCCTTTCAGAACAGTGGATGCAGAACCTGACTTCAGGAGAAAGAGTTTTCTCAGAGTTGTCCAGGAAACCGGTTTCACGTGGAAACAGGCCTCTTACCTCGTGGATAACGTATTGGATGTCTGGGAGAGAACAGGGGATCCGGAGAATATACTGGATTACGAAAGGTATAGTTCAGAGGAGTTCCAGCATGTTGTAGAGATCACGGAGAAAATGGAGACTCCGTTCAGCAAACTGGAAAGACACAGTTTAGAGGGAGATGTAGCGGTTATCAAGCTACACCAGTTCTCGGAGATGGACAGAAAGATTCTTCCGGAGGACTTCAACGAGATAGATACTTTCACCTCTGAAAACTGTGAGTTGCCGGAGTTCAATGTTTTCCCATCTGCATCGGATTTAAGCCGTGCGGTCAGACAGAAAACAGAGGAACTGGGAGCTGAAAAAGTCGGAGTAGCTGTGAAGCCAGGAAGCAAGTACGAGCCGGTGCTGAAGTCCATGCTGGAGGCCCGGGACATACCGTTTCAACGTTCAACGACTGTGAAGGGTAACGAGTCTTTCAGGACTTTCCTCTCTCTCCTTGAGGCAGGTTTGAAGCAGAAGAAGGTGCGTGTCAGGGATGTACTTCCGATCGCACAGCACCTGGACATATATCTTTCCAAGAGATACGAGAACATGAAGCTTGAAGATGTGGAGGAGGCAGAGGAGTTGAAGGATTTCCTGAACGTTATGAACTACCTTGACTACAGCGATGCAGTTGAGAAGTACTCCGACATGGCCGATATCAGGGAAGAAAAGTTGATGCAGGTGCTGGAAGATCTCGGGATAAAAGATGAGAAGGTTTCAGAACACTACAACAATGCTCTCCGGTACTACGCCGAGAACTTCTCAGTAGGAGGAGAAGTCGTCAAGGAAGGCGTGCTTCTTGCAGATCCTACTGAGGTCTCCTGGATCGACAGAGACTATGTGTTCATGATAGGAATGGGAACTGACTGGATGCGTGAAGTACCTGAAAAGCCTTGGACAGATCAGGAAGAACTGGAGAGAGGACACCTGGAAGACTTCGAATCTCTTATCCAGTCAGGCCGGAACACGTACTACCTGGTGGAGGATAAGGAGATGAACGAGGAGGTAACCCCCTGCCTTTACCTTGACAGCCTGCTAGACCGGGACTTCTCATCCTTCACTGAATTACCTCACAGAGACGTTAAAGCGGAAGAAACACGAAGAGGTGAAGAAGGCTTCGGGAAGGAGGACACTGATGTAGAATCTTCAGAAGTGGACTGCCTGAGCCAGTCGAAACTGAACAGTTATGCTCAGTCACCACGTCTCTACTACTTTGACAGATTGGTAAGCGAGGCTGACAGGGAACGGTTCAGGAAGGGAAACCTCTTCCATCAGTACGCTGAATTCCACGTGAACAACCCGGAGAAGGCCTCTTCACTTCAGCTTGAGGAAGTGGTCGAGTTCATGATGCAGGAGATGAAGTCGCTGACAGACGAGATAGAGATGGAAGACCTGAGAACCGAGTTCACGGTCGGGATTGAAAACATAAGAGCTTTCCTGGACAGCCATGAACTTCCTGAAACCGGTTTCAAGGGTTACAAGGCTTCAAAAGATGAGAATGTGTTTATAGACAGGTTTGGAGGTGTCAACGGTTCAAGAGTGACTGAGGCCGTGATCCGGTGCGGCGAACTTGGTATAAGAGGAAAGGTTGATCTGCTGCTGTCCAGGAACCACCTGGTTGACTACAAGTCAGGGAACAGGAACTCAACGAAGAAAGTGGTGAAGAAGTCACACGTGGAACTGTTTGAAGAGGAAAAGTTCCCGGACTTCCAGCCACTTATGTACATCACGTACCACCGCAAGCATCATCCGGGTGAGGAGATCAAGTTCACCTTCCTGCATTTTCTGAACGACATAGGAGACAGTATAAACGGCGGGGAAGCACAGACAGAAACCACTGTACACTACTATCCGGAAAAATTCCAGGAGAAAAAAGCCTCCATGGAGATGTTTGAAGAACTGATAAGAGACGTGGCAAAATCCAACGACAGAAGAAAAACACTGGAAAAACTTGGCTACCAGCAGTACAAGAACTTCATGAAACAGAACAAGTTGGAAGAACTTTTCGACAAACAGAAAGCAGTTGAAACAGGTTTCAGAGAAGAACTTGAAAAATATGCCAAGCAGGAAGTCGGAGACTACAAGTACGTCGAGAAAGGAGTGGAGAAGACTGTCAAGAAACTGGTGGATATCAGAAGCACGAACTACTTCAGGGAAGACGCTGACAAGATGGAAGAATTCCTGGATGAAAAGATAGAGGAGATCAACGAATACATCGACTCAAGATTCCCTGTCGATGCAAACCCGGATAAGCTACCTCAGAGAGACCTGATACTGAAATGAAACAACAAAATCTGATTAAACCCCTGCAAGCAACATTGTATAGTGAGCGGCGTGGTGATAGGTATGGAGCCTAATCCACAGCAGAAGAACCTTATCGAGAGCACTGAAGGCGTTTATCTTGTTGATGCAGGTGCAGGGACGGGAAAGACCTTCAGTATCACTAGAAGATACGTGAACATACTGGAAGATGCTGAACCGGAGGATATATTCCTGGCAACCTTCACAAGGAACGCAGCCGACGAGATGAAAGACAGGATAAGCCAGAGATCAAGTTATGACGCGGTTGAGATATTTGACGCTCCTATATCCACTTTCCACAGTCACTGCCAGAAAATCCTTGAAAGGCACGGCCATGAAGCACCTCAGATGCTGGGCATAGAACAGCACCTGACAGAGGACGTGCAGGTTCTTGAAAGCCAGATAAGGGAGAGACAGTACTTCCAGAGCTTCATAGAGGAGTTCAGAGAGGCCTACCCCGAGTACCGGAACTTTTTCAGGATCACACGCGATGAGTCCAACCTCCTGGAACTAGTGAAGTCGCTCGCAGCCAAAGGCATCATACCGGAGGAAGAAGGCTGGTTCGGTAAGACAGAACAGTACCTTGACGGAGACTTTGAAAGCTTTCAGAAACTTTTCAGGGAGAAAAACACTCCGGAGGAGAGAAACGGCGGGAAGAGACAGAGCGAGTTAAGGAAGAGGCTTTACAGCTACAAATGGAAGAACTTCACGCCGGAAGCTCCTGAAATAGAAGAAGTCAGAGGAGGTTACGGCACCAAACAGGTCAGAAAGGACTTCGCCAGGAAAGCGTTTGAGGAAGACACCGAAGAACTTAAAAAGTTCGTCCACACACTTTACAGAGACTACCTGGAGTACTCACTTGCCCACAACTACCTTAACTTCGGTTTTCTTATGATACTGGCCTACATCATCCTGTACAGGAAGCCAGAGGCAAGAGACCGGGAAAAGTTTGACTACGTGATGATAGACGAGTTCCAAGACACCAACGAGATACAGTTCAAACTGGCGTTGCTTCTATCCGGAGAGAAAAACCTTTGCGTTGTAGGAGACTGGAAACAGAGCATCTACAGCTTCCAGTATGCAGCAGTGGAGAACATACAGGACTTCAGGGAACGTCTTGACAGTTACAGCCGTGAACTCAATCAGGACAGGGAGAGAACTCCTTTCCCATGCCAGGAAGTAGAGGAAATAAGATTGAAGGAAAACTACCGCTCCACACAGAAAATACTGGATACTGCAGAAAAAGCATTGAAGCTTCCGGCCTACGACGGTGAAAACGTTGAAACACCTTCAGTACCTTCTCTTGAAGCCCAGGTGGAGGCAGATACTGAGGTTGGCAGGGTAGAGGCCGAGAATGAGAAAGAGGCAGTACTGGCCAGGATACAGAAACTGGTGGACAGTAAAAACCTTGGCTACGGTGATATAGCAGTTCTGGCAAGGACCCGGGGCTTTGGACTGGAACTGCAGGATAAAGCACGTCAGTACGGTGTTCCTGCTGCTTACGAGGGAGGTGTAGAGCTTTTCAAGACCAACCCGTCGATACTGCTTCTGGCATGGCTGCGCATACTGCAGGACCGTCACTCATCGAAGGGATGGTCCGTAGTACTTGAAAAAGCCGGTTACAAGGTTTACGAGGCCGAAGAGATACTGGAGAAACGTAGCTACCCGGAAGACATGCTGGAGTTCAGAGAAGTACTTGAAGACCTGGAAGCCGTGGAGGCTGTCGCCGAGAAAGTGTTTCAGAAGTACGGCTACGCCAACGGATTCACAGAGAAACTGGTGGAGGTCCTGGGAAACACGTTTGCCTCCAGCTACATGAACCTGGGCCAGTTGATAGAGTTCATAGAGGAGAATATAGATGAAGGTGAGATATACCAGGTGGATACGTCCACAGGGGAAGACGCTGTCAACATACAGACTATTCACTCGGCAAAAGGACTGGAGTACCCTGCGGTAATCATCTCGGATGTCAACCGGTCGAAGTTCCCCTCTACAAACAGCTTCTCACCGAACATAACTTACAGGGAGCCGATAGGGCTCAGGCAGAGAAAAATCTTCAGAAACCACGACTACGCCTACAGCTTCGACAACTGGCAGACCGAGATAATGGAAAAATGTCTGTCAGGAGAGTACGACGAGGAAAGACGGCTTATGTATGTCGCAATGACAAGGGCCGAACAGTACCTGTACATCACAGCAGAGAAAGGTAACGCATCAACATTCTTCACAGAACTGGACATCCAGAAAAAGAACGGGGAAGAACCGGAGAAGAGAGAAGAAAAACAGGACGAAAGAAAGGTATTCCAGCTCTAGCTACGGCTGTACCAGGCCAGAAGCAGGACCACAGTGAAAACAGTGAACGCCATCATCGGGACGTTGATGAAACCAAAGTGGAAAGTGTACTCCGTCTCACACGAAACCGACAGCACAGAACAACCTGCCGCATGGAACTGGCTGATCCTCTGAATTATGTAATGATAGCCTGCGATACCGGCCCCGATACTTGCCATAGGAACAACGTACTCCCTCACATCAGTATCCAGGTAGACACTGACACCAAACAAAAGCACCAGTGGATACATGAAGATTCTCTGAAACCAGCAAAGCCTGCAGGGAGTCCATCCAAGAAAGTTCGACATGTAAAGGCTTCCAGAAGCAGCAAGAACAGTCAACACCAGGGAAACCTCCCTCCACCTCTCCGAAATAAAACCTGCTAACCTTTCCACATAACCCGAAAAGTATCCCTGCCAGGAAGCAAGGAAAAGCAGTGCGGAAACAATTACACTGATTTGAACCAGCAAAGTACCTGTAGCCAGAGACCTGACAAACACATCCATAAAACAGGGTTTCAGGAAGGATAGACTAAAAAGCTTCCGGTCCACCGCCTTTACATGGAGAAACAGGACTACGCCATACTACTGGCCGCATTCATCCTCTCAACAGGAGCCGGATTCACGTTAGGCCAGATACTGGACCCTGGTAACGGATACGTGAAAGAAGTTAACGTAACCGTCAACGCCGACAAAGAAACAGCAGAACTGGATTTCAACGGCCACACACTGGAACTCAGGTACGAGGACTCTCCAAAGGCAGAGATGTACTACGCCTTCAACGACAGCCGCGGCGTAACCAGGATAGAAGGACTTGAACACGACAGCCAGCTGAACACTTTCAGAGATATAAAGTCATTCGGCAACCAGACCTACTTCCTCTACTTCAGATACATGGACGACCCTAAGAAAAGAGAGGACGGATTCCTCAAGCTTTACCGTATAGAAGAAACCTGACCCCTCCCTCTCCCCTCCTAAACCTTCCTCCACCCTCCCTTTTTTTGGTGGGGCCGTGCACTCCCGTGAAGACTATTAACTCTAAGTTGTCACACTTTCTAACCGTGATACTGAAAGATATCCGTTACCTTGTCACACAGAACGCACAGAGACAGATACTTGAAGACATAGACCTGAGGATAACAGAGGACAAGATCGCAGCCATAGGAGAGGAACTGCCGGTCCAAGATGAAAAAGTGATCAACTGCTCTGACAAAGCAGTTATGCCAGGCCTGATCAACGCACACACCCATGTCTCCATGACCTTGCTTCGAGGTATCTCAGACGACAAAAAGCTGCAGGACTGGCTGGAAGAAGATATATTCCCGGCAGAGGAAAAGATAGGGGAAGAAGAAGCATACATCGGTGCACTGCTTGGATGCCTTGAGATGCTGAAGACAGGAACCACCACGTTCAACGACATGTATGACAACATGGAACAGGTAGCCGAAGCCGTCGAACAGTCAGGGATCAGAGCAGTACTATCCCGTGGAGTACTTGACATCGACGGAAACGGAGAAAAACGCATGGAAGAAGCAGTAAAACTGGCCGAACAGTACACGGACAGCGAACTAATAGTACCAGGATTCGCCCCTCACGCAGTCCACACCGCCGACACAGACTCACTACTCCAGCTGAAAGAACACGCCGAGGAACACGAAGCAGTATACCACATCCACCTGGCAGAAACCCGTGAAGAAGTAGAAAACTTCGCAGAAGAAAAAGGGAAGACACCTCTACAGCATCTGGACGAACTAAACCTGGTTGACAACAACCTGATCGCCGCCCACGGAGTATGGCTGATAGAAGAAAACAGAGAGATACTGGAGGAAAAAGGAGGAACCATCGTCCACAACCCCTCCGCCAACCTCAAACTAGGCTCCGGAATAGCAGACATACCCGACCTAATACAGAGAAATATCAACGTCGCACTCGGAACCGACGGAGTAGCCTCAAACAACAACCTGAACCTGTTCGAAGAAGCCAAGACCGCAGGACTACTTCACAAGATGCAAGACCCCTCAAAAATAACAGCACAGGACATCCTAGACATGGCCACCATTAACGGAGCAAAAGCCCTCAACCTCGAAGACAAGATAGGATCAATCACAGTAGGCAAAAAAGCCGACCTCATAACCATCAACCTCAACCAGCCAGACATGACACCCATCCACAGCCACCAAAGCCTGATCTCCAACCTCATCTACTCCCACAAAGGAAACATACAAGACGTCATCACAAACGGCCAACACACCATAAAAAACAGGAAACACACCAAACTAGACGAACAGAAAATAATCCAACAGGCAGAAAAAACAGCACAGAAAATACAGTAAAAAAACACTCCTCCACTCCCCGAAAAAGTCCAGTTCAAAAAAGTTCACATCCACCTTGTTCTCCGTGAAACCAGCCAAAAAAGTACTCCGTTCAATGATCGAGAAAGGAAACCACGAGATAGACAGGGAAAATACCGGACTTTTCCTATCCAGTCTATCCGCAGGCCTGGACATAGGATTCGGCCCACTGCTTATGGGAGTGCTTCTAACGCTTTCAACCGGAAGCTACGGCGATCTTGGAACCGAACTACTTCTGGCCGGCGCCTACTCCGTCGGATTCATCTTCGTAATACTTGGCCGATCCGAACTTTTCACAGAACATACTACACTGGCCGTGATGCCGGTGATAGACGGCAAGGCCTCGCTGAAGAAGCTTGGAAGGCTCTGGAGCATCGTATACGCAGGGAACATCCTGGGAGGAGTTCTGTTCGCAGGCATGGCAGTAATACTGATACCAGGACTTGGAGTAATAGAGAAAACAGCATTCGAAACCATAGCACACAAAATGATAGCACCCCAGCCACAGCACCTTCTCGTCGCAGGAATATTCGCCGGCTGGCTGATGGGCCTACTTGCATGGCTTGTAACCTCAGCCAAGAACACTATAGGAAGACTAGCCCTAATCCTCATGGTCACAGCAACCATCGGCATGCTACACCTACCACACAGCATCGCAGGCAACGTAGAAGTACTGCTAGGCCTACTCACCTCCACAACCATAACACCCACAAACTACATCACATTCCTCACACTCTCAACGATCGGAAACGCCATCGGAGGAGCCATCTTCGTAGGCCTCATGAAGTACGGCCACGTCACCCGAGGCGCCAAATAATAAAAAAGAGAAGACCTCGGTACCTACCCCTCCTCCCTTTTTTTCTTTTTTCCTAAACTCTTCCGTGAGGTAATACTTTCAAAACATTTCTCAGGCCTTACAGTTCTAAGAGGTATCTAAAACTTATGTCACAGGAACTTGGAATAACGGTAAAGAAGGACCGCGATCCTTCAGAGTGGTACACACAGGTAGTTAAAAAAGCAGAACTGGCGAAATACGCCGACGTCAAGGGCTGCATGATAATCAAACCGTACGGAATGAAACTCTGGGAATCAATAAAAGAGAACTTCAACGAGAAAATAGAAAGTACCGGAGTTGAAAACGCATACTTCCCACTCTTCATCCGCGAAAGCCAGCTGGAGAAGGAAGAAGACATCGTAGAAGGATTCGACCCGGAAGTCGCATGGGTAACACACGGAGGAAGCGACGAACTCGAAGAAAAAATCGCAGTAAGGCCTACATCAGAAAGCGTTATCGCACCATACATGGCAGACGAAATAAGAAGTCACAGGGACCTGCCTTTCAGAGTGAACCAGTGGGCAAACGTCGTACGCTGGGAAGCAACAGATACAAGGCCTTTCCTGAGGACGAGAGAGTTCCTCTGGCAGGAAGGACATACAGCACACGCATCCGAGGAAGAAGCAGATGAGGAAACAATGCTGAGACTGGAACAGTACAGACAGGTAATCGAAGACCATCTCGCTATCCCTTCAATCCTGGGATACAAGCCGGAGCACGACAAGTTCCCCGGAGCAAAATACACTACAACGATCGAAACCTTGATGCCGGACGGGAAAAGCATCCAGTCAGGGACCTCACACCAGCTAGGACAGCACTTTGCCGAGGCCTTCGACATAACCTTTGAGGATGAGAACAGCGATGAGCAAACAGCGTGGACCACTTCATGGGGCCTCTCCACGAGGACGATCGGTGCCTTGATCATGGCACACGGTGACGATGAAGGCCTTAGATTGCCTCCTTCCATTGCTCCGGTACAAACGGTCGTCGTACCTATCTACCAGGAAGACAACCAGGAAGAAGTCATGGAGTACGCAGAAAAAGTAGCCGAAGAACTGAAGAACGCAGATTGCTCCTGTGAAGAATCTGCTTGCAGCAGCAGTTCGGAGAAATGCTGCGAAAAAGGCCTTCGCGTAGAACTGGACGACAGAGATCACAGAACACCGGGATACAAGTTCAACGAATGGGAACTCAAAGGCGTCCCACTCAGAGTCGAAGTAGGACCTAACGAAGTAGAAGACGACGCAGTCACCACAGTAAGAAGAGACAACGGCAAGAAAGAAATGGGCAAGGACAGAGAAGAATTCCTAGAAAACGCAGAACAGGTCCTCGACGACATCCAGGAATCAATGTATCAGGAACTGGAAGAATACCAGCAGGAGAACATCAGAGAAGCAGACTCCAAAAACGAAATCCTCGCAACAATCGGCAAAAACCGCGGCTACGTAAAAACCCGCTGGTGCGGAAAAGAAGAATGCGAAGAAGAGATCAAAGACGAAGTATCCGCAGAAATCGTCGTCCTACCATTCCAGGAAGACAGCAAACCAGCCACCATCCAGGACGAAGAAGAACACATCGACGGCAACTGCGCAATCTGCGGCGAGGATGCGGAACGCTGGGCATACTTCGCCAAGAATTATTGATTTAAATCTCCTTTCCTTAACTTTTTCTATGCCTGATTTTGATCTGTGGTTTGAGAAAGCTGAAGATGACTTGGACGCTGCAAAGTATATGGAACAGGGCCAACGGTTTTTCTCAAGCTGCTTTTCTTTACCAACAGGCTGCCGAGAAAGGTTTGAAGGCAGTACTTGTTAATATTATTTCAGAACGCGTTATCCGGACGCAGATCTAGTTGAACTTGAACAGGAGGAAATTAAGGGTATTGCAAATTCAGCAGAGGTGATCTTCGAGTGGATAAGGAAGAATTATTAGATGAAATAGCAAATACTGTATCAGAAGAAGTGGAATTTGAAAAATCTATCTATTCGGTTCCCGGGCTAGAGGAGACTACAGAGAAAGTTCTGATATGGATATAGCGATTATATTGGAAGATTTTGAAGGGATGAAAAGAAGAGAGGTACGAGAAGGTAATTAATTCAGTAAGAGAAGTAACTGGTGAAACACCTGTCGATGTAATATGCTATACACCGCAAGAATTTGAGAAAGGTAAGGAATCTTTCCTACCATCCATTATAGTGGAAGAAGGGGTATCCACTTAGATTCAAATCTCTATTCCTTCTTCAGCTGCCGTCTTCACTGTCCCTATCATATTTTTCTTCTTTTCGAATTCTTCTGGAGTGTAGCATAGGATTTCAAGCGGTTGCTCTCCCTCCCACTGTAGATAAAATCTTTTACCTCTCTCAGTCCAATCTACTCCTTTAAAATCTTCTGATACCAGTATTAGATCCACATCACTGTGTTTAAGGTAGTCTCCTCTTGCTCTGGAGCCGAAAAGAATCGCTTTTTCAATATCCAGTTCAATTTTTCCGAGTAGTTTTTCTACTTCTCTAACTGCGTCTTTGTCCATTCTACTATCACCTCAGCGGCCTCAATTTTAGTCTCTGCTTTTTTCTCAGTGTAATTCTCCGACGGTGTTCAGACAGCTGCATCAGGACACCTTGAATCTATGTAATCTCTGTTTAATTCAACACAGGATTCTTTAACATCTTCTGAAACATTCAAAGGCTCTATTATATCAAGTAAATTATGCGACTTGATTAAATCCCTCTGATACTAGGCCTTGTCTCCAACCTGGTCTACTCTTTCAACGGCCATGTCGACGACGTTATCGTGGACGGAGAGTTTGCTGTAAGAAGCTCTGAACACGTCCCTGTTGATGAAGAAAAGGTGGTTGAAGAAGTTGAAGGGGAAAAGCAGGGAAGTTCTACTAGTCTACTTTCTTGGCTTTGAAGCCTATCATGTCTCTGTATCCTGTGGTTGACATCATCACAGGGTAGAAGTCCTCCTTTGCCTTTAGTTTTTCGTCCTTCTTGATGGCGTATGTCTCTCCTTTCTGTATCTTCCGGAAGTTTTTACGTGTGAACTGGTATCCACTACCCTCCACTTTATCATAGATGTTATAGTTGTCGTGCTTTTTCTCCTCTGTCTCTCCCTCAATGATATTATTGTGTCTGAGGAAGTCTTTTGTTATGTTGTAGGCGTTCTCTATGGTTTTCTGGGTTCTGGTGTACCCACACTCTACCGCGACCCTGTCGATCTCTTCTATCTGGGAGTCGTACGCTTCCTCGATGCTGGCGGACTTTCCCACCGGCAGCTTCCTCAACTGTTCCTCGATCTTTCCTAGCTTCCTTGTCTTCAGTCCGAAAGGCTGAGGATGTGAGAAAGATGAGTGAAGATCCAATACCGTCATGCCTTTGATCTCCCTTTTGATGGCTTCGGCAAGCTTCTCTTCGTGGGTGTCGTTGCTGTCGGAGTTCCAGACCCTGTTAAGATCTTTGTCTATCTGGCTTTTCCTTTCCTTGTAGGCTTTCTCGTTGGCGAACACCAGTTTAACCGGTTTCCTGAACTCTGGTTTTTCATGCAGTATCCTGTCTACCGCAAGTTTTCCACATGGCTCGTTTCCGTGGACGCAGTACATAACTGCGTGCTCAGGCTCTCCGTCTCCAACCGTCTTGACTTTCATGATGCCTTCACCTTGTTCTGCACATCCATCATATTTACCTCTTTCGTTGTATTAACTGCGTCCTCACTCTCACATCTTCAGGTACAGCTCTTTTATCGAATTGTCTACCGGCCTTTCTAATCCCTCCCTGGCCTCAGCTTGGTTTAAGACACCTGTTATCAATCAAACGGTTTGTCGGGGATAATCTTCCAGAAACAAAACTTCTGGAAAATAGTTAGTGCGGATAGAAATAGCTGTCACTGATCCTCTCAAAAAAAACCAGGGCTGAAATGTCTTGACATATGCAGTGTTCTAATCAAAACAGTTGATAATCTTGGTCAGAAGGAAAGGGAAAACGAGGGTTATACCTGTGCGTCAAGAAGTTCCGGTTTTTCGTCGATACGTGGTACTGAATGCTTCTGTTTAAGCTTGCGGAACTTGTCGTGGTCATCAGGTTCAAGTAGTGTTATTGCTTCTCCTTCTCTTCCCTGTCTTCCTGCTCTCCCGATCCTGTGGGTGTAGGTATCGGCTGTATCTGGTACGTCGTAGTTGAAGACGTGTGTCACCTGGTCTACGTCGATTCCACGTGCTGCGACGTCTGTTGCTACGATGACGTTTATTTTTCCATCTTCGAATTTTTCCAGTGTCTTCTCCCTCTGGTTCTGGCTCATGTCTCCGTTCATCTCCTGTGCGTCGATACCGTTCTTCCGGAGTTTATCCGCTAGCCAGCGTGTGGTGTTCTTTGTCTGGCAGAAGACAATTGAGAGATCTCTATCCTTTTTCTTCAGGAACGTGTACAGGTATGAGAGCTTGTTGTGGCTTTTTACGTTGACATACTTCTCTTCCAGTTCTGCAGTGTGTTCTCCGGGCTCAATCCTGATTATTTCCGGGTTGATATCGTATTTTTCACACATCTTCTTCAAAGCTCTCGGAATCGTCGCTCCGAAAAGCAGGTTCTGACGTTCTTCAGGCAGGAAGTCGATTATCGCCTCGAGTTCGTCCTGGAAACCCATGTCAAGCATCCTGTCGGCTTCGTCGAGAACGAAGTATTCAAGGCCTGAGACGTCTATCTCTCCCTGTTGAAGCAGGTCGAGGACTCTTCCCGGTGTTCCTACTATTATATTAGATTTTTTCGCTCCTTCTATCTGTGGCTTGTAACTGACTCCTCCGTAGATAGTGACTGCGTCTATACTTTTGGAGGCCATCTTGATCTCCGATGTGATCTGTTTTGCCAGTTCACGTGTCGGCGAGAGAACCAGGGCCTCTGTCTCGTCAGTTCCATGATCCAGTTCTTCTATCAACGGCAGTGAAAACGCAAGTGTCTTCCCTGAACCGGTCTCTGATTCAACTAGAAGGTCTTTCCCGTTCAGTACTTCAGGAATGGCTTTCTCCTGGACCTCTGTAGGCTCTGTGATACCGTTTTCTTCAAGTCTAGAAACTGTGTCATCTGAAATGTTTAACTCTGAAAATCTCATAGCTTTGAAAACTTCCTCTGTTTATAACAGGGAAACCCGGTTGAAACCTTTTAAACAAAACATTAGAGAGTACGGGTTTTTCTACACCGTACAGCTTTTAGACGTGTTGTCAGGAGTGAGATCTGGATTTCTGCAGAAGTCCTTGTCTTTTTTCCTTCTTCACTGCTTACCGGAAGATTATGTTCTGAAAAATTTCCTGGCTGCAGAAAAAGTGATAGAAGATGAACACCGGAGAAAGGTTCTATCCTTTCTTGATTTCAATTAACGGCTATGAAGACAGCCTTGGGCGGAAAGCGAAGAGCGTTGGTAGGCCGGTCAGAGGCTAGTCTTGGAGGAACACCGGTTTTCCTTTGTCCAGTACTTTTTCATTGTCGAACCAGACGGTTGGTTCCTTGAGAACGAAGTCCCAGTGAATATCGCTTTCAGTCCTTCTACTGTGGCCTTCCGGGAAGCAGAAGGTATTGTCTCCCAGTGCTATGTGAACAGTTCCAAGTATTTTCTCGTCCTGCAGTGTCTGCTGTATGAAAGTTGCTTCCGGATTGGTCCCGAACCCGAACTCTGCGATGTTACGGCCGCCGTCCACCTCACGGGTCTTCTCAACTATGTTCGAGTTTTCCGGCGCGTTCTCAACTTTCTGAAGCTCTGCGTCCTCTATAATCAGTCTATCTCCTGTATCTTCCTCATCTCCGAAGTCGTTCTCCTCTATGACAAGTATGCCTTCTGCATCTATAGGTCCTGTGTATATCTCTCCGGCCGGCAGGTTGCTCATGTCCCCATCCTCGTGGACTATACCTGTGTCAGGATGGAAAAGATCAGGGTCAACTTCCAGCTCCAGATCCGTACCTTTCTCCGTCTTTATCCTTACCTTTTCAACGTTTTCTGCTGCCTTCATAGCTTTCTCCGTGTTCTTCTCTACCTGTGAGTAATCTGCCTGGAGAGCAGTGTTCCATATCTCCCTGTTTATACCTGGAAGCGTCGCTCCCCGCGTCCCGGACTCCGTGGCCTCTATCCTGGCCTGAGTGTGTGTTATAGATTTCTTCGTTGGAGCGATAAAGACATCTGCGTCCTTTAACGCACTGGCGATCCTCCCCGGAGGCTCCTCACCATGGTTCTCCGGTTCCGGATACTCCTCGTACCGAAGTTCGGCTCTTTCCTCTACTGCTTTCTTAAGCGCATCCACCAGTTCAGGGTCGTTCCCGTCGTTAACCACCACGACTTCCTCTCCTTCCTGAATGTTCAGACACTGATCAACTACCGTCTCCGCTCCTTTCTGAAGTGACATACAGAGAAGTTAACACACAGAGGTTAAAGAACCTTTTCCTGACAAAAAAGATTAAAAAAACCAGAACCCTGTTTGTTGTCATGGCAGAAGAACAACTGTATGCTGAGTTGGTGTTTGAGTACGTTGAAAACCAAACCAGTCCCGACCTTACAGAGGAAGATGCGGAAAGGATAGCATCTATCCTGGATGGAAAGACGGATTTAGAGAGTGTCAAAGACGTAGATATCTATGAGAAGGAAGAAGGTGTGTACGGACTTGAACTTCCGGAGCGTCTTGAAGGCCTGGCTACGGACGAACTGACATACGCCAGAGAAGCTCAGCAGTGTGTCACACACGGCAACAGTATACTGGAAGGTGAGCCACCTGAAGGGATGACAACAGACGGAAACGGCAACCATGTAGGCGGTATGCGGTAGTTAACGGAGAAGGGTCTTTTTCCCCCACCCCTCTGTTTTTTCTGTTCTTTCTGTCAGGAGTTCTCTTCCAACCGGTTTACCTATTTAAAGATGGAAGGTTCTTATTTTGACATAGAGTTTTTTGGTTTTCCTCCCTTCAGGTGGAGGAGTTCTCGGAAAAATAAGTTTACGTGAGGTTTTTGGCTATGCAGAATCAAGTACAAGAGGAAAAGGATATGGGAGAGTTTGAAACCGGTACTACAACCCTTGGTTTGACAACTGATGAAGGCGTTATTCTTGCTGCTGACAAGAGGGCTTCTCTTGGAGGCCGGCTGGTAAGCAACAAGCATGCCAAGAAGGTTTTCAAGCTGGATGATAACATTGGTTTGACTATCGCCGGTTCAGTCGGTGATGCGCAGAGAATCGTCAGGATCATGAGGTCTCAGTTGAAGCTTCACAAGCTGGAGACCAAGGAACTGAGTTTGAAAGGAGCCGGAACGCTTCTGTCCAACATACTACACAACAACAAGATGATGCCGTTCATGAACCAGTTCCTCATGGGCGGGGTTGAAGACGGTGAGGGAACGGTTTACAGTCTTGACCCTGCTGGAGGATTGATGGCTCATCCTGATTACACGGCTACCGGCAGTGGTTCACAGATGGCTTTCGGAGTTCTTGAAGACCAGTACGAAGACGGTATCGACCATGAGAAAGGTAAGGAAGTCGCTATCAAGGCTATCAAGTCTGCAATGGAGAGAGACACGGCTACCGGAAACGGCATCATGGTAGCAGAGATAACCGAGGACGGTTTCGAAATCCTTGAAGAAAAAGAAGTCGAGTCCCGACTCGAATAGTAAATCCGGAGGGATCCGAAGAGAAGAGAGTGTACAGGTTTACCCCTCTCCATCTCTGGAAAAAATTTTTCTGCCTTTCTTTTTTGTCGGATCGCCCGGTAAAAACTGTTTTTAACTGGACGTGGTTTTTTGAATGGAAGATCTTGAAGACGTGAAGGATTTCCTGCCGCCGAACGCGGATGTATCAGAACTCAGGTATGAGGGTTCAGATATAATTATATACACTGACAGCGAGGATTTCTTCCTTGACAACTCTGATACTGTCAAGAAGATTGTTTCAGAGCTGAAGAAAAGAGTGGAGGTCAGGCCTTCATCAAAGCTTTACAGTCAGCCGGAGTCAGCCAGGGAAAAGGTTATGGATCTTGTAAGCGGTGATGCAGGTGTGGAAGAGGTTATAATGCAGCCATCGCTGGGAAAGATGATAATAAGAGCTGAGAAACCGGGCCAGGTGATAGGTGAGAAAGGTTCTGGCCTGGATGAGATAAAGGAGAAGACTCTCTGGAGTCCTCAGGTGGAGAGGGTTCCGGCTATCGACTCAAAGGTTGTTGACAGAGCCCGGGAGTTGACAGTGGAGGATCCCGAGTTCAGGAAGGAGTTCCTTCACGATGTCGGGAAGAAGATCAGGCTGGACAAGTCTGTTGGAGATGAGTGGGTGAGAGTCTCCGCGTTAGGCGGGTTCAGGCAGGTCGGAAGAAGCAGTGTACTTGTGCAGACGGAGGAGTCAAACGTCCTGATGGATGCGGGGATAAACCCTGCGGCTGAATCCGGCAGTACGGAGAACTTCCCTTACCTTAACGCGCCGGAGCTTGACCTGAAGGATCTGGACGCAGTTATAATCTCACATGCGCACATGGACCACATCGGGATGATACCGTACCTGTACAAAATGGGTTACGACGGCCCTCTGTACTGTACTGAGCCGACCAGAGACCTGATGATCATGCTGGCTTTGGACTACATCGGCCTGGCACACAGTGAGAACAACAGTGCGCCGTACGACTCCTCGGATATAAAGAAGGCTGTTAAACGGACTATAACACCGGGCTATGGAGAGGTAACGGATATAACTCCGGACATGCGTTTAACTTTGAAGAATGCAGGACATATCATTGGCAGTTCACTGGTCCATCTTCACGTCGGAGAAGGCCTCCACAACATACTGTACACCGGTGACTACAACTACGACAACACTGAGATGCTGCGTGAGGCAGATACCGACTTCCAGCGCGTTGAGACAATGATAACAGAGTCCACGTACGGTGGCCGGGACGACGAACAAACTGACAGGGAAGAGGCCAACAAGAAGTTTCTGTCAAAGGTGAAGCAGACGCTGAACAAGGGAGGAAAGGTTATCGTACCTGCCTTTGCAGTGGGAAGAAGCCAGGAAGTACTCGGTCTTCTGGCCGATGAGATGGACAGGTCTTACTTCGACTATCCTGTGTATATCGACGGGATGATAAAAGATGTCAACGCGTTGCACACGGCGTATCCGGAGTTCCTTTCGAAGAAAGTACAGAAAAAAGTGTTTGAGGAGGAGAACTCTCCGTTCCTGCAGGACAATATAGAGACGATAGGAAGCTATAATGAGAGGAAGGAAGTTTTCGAGGAAGGACCATGCATTATTCTGACAACCTCAGGATCTCTGACAGGCGGCCCTGTACTTTCATACCTTGAGAAGGAGGCGGAAAAACCGGAGAACGCGTTGATATTCGTCGGGTACCAGTTCGCAGGAAGTCTCGGACGGAAGATACAGGACGGTGCTGACACAGTCAATATCAACGGGAAGAAGGTGGATGTCAACCTGGAGGTCTCCACTGTTTCCGGTTTCTCGGCTCACAGCGACAGAGAGCAGATCATAGACTTTGCGAAAGACCTGAGAAGCACTCCCAACAGGATTTTCTGCAACCACGGAGAGAAGAAGAAATGCTTCTCACTGTCCTCAGCTCTTCACAAGATACTTCACATCGATACCTCGGCACCTCAGAACCTGGACGCACGCAGACTGGAGTAACGGTTAGAAGTCATCCAGTCTGCTCTGTCCTTCTGTTTCCTTCAAATCCTTTACTCTGAGACCTATCCTTCTAACTTCTCCTTCGAAATCCTTCAGGAACTGTTCAAGAAGTTTTTCTCCCCTCCGGATAACCGCTTCTTCGTTCTGTACATAGCTCTTCAACGTAGTGGTCCTCGTATACATCTCTATCTCTGTATCTATCACTACAAGCGAGGCTTTCCGGAAGCCCACGCCTTTCTCCTCTGCCTTCTCAATTATCTCCTCCGCAAGGCCGGGAAAGTATTTTTCTATGTACGAGGCTCTGCTCGAGTTCTCTGCAAGAGTAGTTATCCTCGTGATCTGCTTCTGATCTTTCTCCTCTACCTCTGAATCATCCTTTCCCTGTGCCTTCCTCTTCAACTTCACTCCCTGTTTCTCTCCGAACTCCCTGACTAAAAGAGATTCGTCGGTCTCAGCCAGATCCTCCACAGAGTTTATTCCCAAGTCCTCAAGCTTTCCAACGGTCTTGTCTCCGATCCCATGTATATCTCCCCGCTCCAGGTTATGCATGAACTCCTCGACTTCTTCCGGTCTGACGACAGTTAATCCTTCGGGCTTCTCCCTGTCTGAGGCTATCTTCGCCACAAGTCTGTTTGGAGCTACTCCAATGGAACACGTCAACTGAAACTTTTCCAAAACTTCTTCCTGGATTTCCACAGCTTTTTCATGGGCCTTATCGATATCTGCCTCTATCTCCAGATATGCCTCGTCGATCGACGCCTGCTCGATTCTATCCGAATACTCCTCGAGTATATCCTTCCTTATACTGTCCGACACTTCCCGGTAATACCCGCGTTCCATAGACACGAAGTTCACATCTTCCCCAGATTCTTCCGCAATATCCTTCGCCCTGCTTATAGGCATTGCCGCGTGTATACCAAGTTCTCGTGCATCGTAGCTGCATGTTGAAACCGCTCCGGAATCCTCCGACCTCCCGGAGTAGACGCAGACAACGACAGGGCCTTCCAGGTCCTTCCTGTTCCTCTCGACCGAGGCAAAGAACGCGTCCATGTCGATATGTAAGATAGTTTTTTCAGTTTTCATGGCCAAGAATGGTTTTCAAGATTTACGGATTTTGGGTTCTGCGGAAAAAGGTTTTAACCTGTGCATGTATTACTTTGTATTATCTGGTAGCAATGAAAGCAGTTATTCTTGCAGGAGGCCATGCCACACGCCTGTGGCCGATCACGAAAAACCGTGCTAAACCACTTCTACCACTGGGAGAGAGGCCGATAATAGACTATATAGTTGAAGATTTGGATGAAGTTGATGAAGTGATTATATCGACCAATGCAAAGTTTTCTGCCAACTTTGAAAGGTACGCCGAGGAGTTTGACAGGGATAATGTCCGAGTAGTAGTAGAGGACCAGGACTCCGAGGATGATAAACCGGGTACAATCGGTGCTATACTGAAGATGCTTGACCAAGAGGATCTTAAGGATGATCTCTTGATTGTGGGCGGAGACAATATCTACAGCTTTGACATCGGCGACTTCATAGATTTCGCCAAGGACAGAGGCCCTGCAAACGTTGTCTACGATGTGAAGGACTTTGAGATGGCTTCCAGCTTCGGTATAGTAGATACTGAAGACGATGAAATAGTAGGCTTTGAGGAGAAGCCTGAGGAACCTCCTTCAACCCTTGCATCGACCGCGTGCTATTACTTCCCAGAGGAACATGTCGACCTGTTCAAGAAGTATGAAGAGCACTTCAAGGAGACAGACGTTCCGAAAGAGCAGTATCTGGATGAGCCAGGCCGCTTGATTGAGTGGGCACATCAAAAGGTTGACATGTACGCCTACAGCTTTGACGGCCACTGGTTCGACATAGGGACCCGGAAAGGATACCTGAAAGCAATAGCAGAAGTCACTGACGGAAACACCATAGAAGGAGAAACTTTAGGCTGTGAAATAGGTGAAAACGTCGTAGTTATGGACGGCGCAGAACTGGAAAATGTCGCGGTAGAGAACTCCATAATCTTCTCGAACTCCAAGATAAAAGACTCAGAAGTCAGAAACTCCCTAGTCGACAAGAACTGTGATATACAGGATACCGACCTCAACAAGGCCATCATCGGAGAGCATACCACTCTCTGATTCCTTTTACTTCACCTGCGTATTTTCGATATTATCCAGCCTTTCATCAAGAGGAGGGTGAGTCGAGAAGTACTTTGTGATGGAGTCCGAGGAGAAAGGGTTTTCTATGAACAGGTTGGCTCCCGCCTCCTGCTGCCTTGAGACATGCCGCCGCGGTTTCCGTGAAGCGTAATCGTTTATCTTCTGAAGCGCCGAGGAAAGCCCCTGACGACTGCCCGATATCTTTACCGCGTCGCTGTCGGCCCTGAACTCCATGGAACGTGAGACAGCCAGTCTGATTACCGTGGCGATTATCGGCACCAGGACCATCAACGCCAGCGCGGAGAACATCTCGCCGTCCTCCTCCCTCCCCGTGAAGATCGAGGACCAGAAAGCCATCTCCGCCAGCAAGCCTAAAGCACCGGCTATAGTCGCGACTACAGCATTCACAAGAGTGTCACGGTTCTTTATGTGGGCGAGCTCGTGGGCGATTACTCCTTCAATCTCCTTCTCGTTCAGCACGTTGAGAAGTCCCTGCGTCACGCAGACAACTCCTTTCTCGGGGTTCCTCCCTGTGGCGAAGGCGTTAGGCGCTTCCATGTCGTTGATGTAGACTCGGGGCTTCGGAACGCCTGCTTCACGTGAAAGCCTCTCCACCATACTGTGTATATCAGAGTGTTCTTCTTCGGAAAGTTCCTGCGCGCCGTACATCTTCAAGACTAGTTTGTCGGAAAACCAGTAGCTTCCCAGGTTCATCAGTCCGGCGAAAACCAGGCCGATAACCATGCCTCCAGTCCCACCCAGTATGTAGCCTGTTCCGAGGAATACACCTGTCAGTATCGATAGAAGCGTGAATATCTTGAAGTTGGCCTTCAGTCCGCTGCTCACCATAATAACTCAAATGCCCATCATCTTATTTACCGTTAACCATTTCACCTGAGTACTTCGCCATCACATCCGCCTCGACGTTAACCTCGTCTCCAACAGATTTTTTCCCGAAAGACTGGTCTTCTCCCATGTCTCAAGGATAATCGTCACAGAAAACGAATCTTCCGAAACCTCAGTTACAGTCAGGCCGATACCTTCTAAGGCTACAAAACCCCTCTCAACGATGAACCGGGAAATCCTCTCGGGTGTGGAAAAGGTAAAGTTCCATCCTTCAGAACATTCTGCGTCTCCAGCTCTATCCTGTTTCCTCAACCCGTCCAGTGAACATATAGTCGGATTCCCGAAAAGAATTCTTATAACTGGCTAAAAAATTATTACCTATGTCTGCAGAAAAGTTCAGAGTAGTCGTCAACGCCATAACCACGTACAGAGGAAAAATCCTTCTAGGAAAGAAAGAAGAAAAAGAAGGACATCCCATCAGCGGGGAATGGCACTTTCCGGGAGGCCACATAGACGAAGATGAAGAACCGGAAGAAGCAGTCAAAAGAGAGATCAAAGAAGAGACAGGATTGGAAGTAGAAGTACATCAGATAGTCGATGCCACGGCCAACACATGGAGAGACACAGAAGACGCGCCTGTCCAGATAATCTACCACTGCGAGGCACAGAACAACGATGCAGAAGCCGCAGACGACCTGGAAAAAGTAGAATGGGTAGAGACATCAGATATAGACAGAAAACTGGGGAAAGAATCATCCAAGAAACTGGAGAATAGAGAAGAAGTCAAGAAACTGATAGAAAGAATTGAGAAAGCTCCTTTCTAGATAAAACTATCTTCTGAGTTTTCCTTTACTTTTGTTGCACATGAAGCTTATTCGACTGCTGCATCTTCAAGAGCCTTCCTTGCTTCTTGCTTTAGTTTTTCTGCAGACTTATCAGATTCCCGAAGGCATTCTGTGTGTTTTCTAAGACTCTTTACTGCATCATCATATAGAGCCATAATTTCAACTTTTATTTCAATCAATAAATATTTTTAGACTCCTATTTACGCCTTCATGGGCATGTTACCCTGGTACCTGGCAGTTTATGAGATTACGTTCGGTGGGATGCTCTGCCTGTAGGATTCTTTTAACTTTCACACCTCTATCTTTCTACAACTGCAGCTGGCAAATTATGACACTGAAACTGTACAATACCCTGACCCGTGAGAAGGAAGAGTTTAAACCGAAGGAAGAGGGAAAGGTAAGGTTTTACAGCTGTGGGCAGACTATCTACGATGACCTCCATATCGGGAACGCCCGGGCTTACGTCGCATGGGACACGCTGACAAGATACCTGCGGTGGAAGGGTTACACCGTCAGACACGTTCAGAACATAACGGATGTAGGGCATTTGACTGATGACGGTGATCAGGGAGAGGACAAGGTCGAGAAAAGAGCCAGAGAGATGAGTATGGAGCCTATGGAGCTTGTTGAGGATCAGATAGAACGTTACTTTGAGGATACGAAGGCTTTGAACATCAGGAGGCAGGATATCGTTCCCCGGGCGACAGGCCACATCAATGAGATGATCAACTATGTTCAGAAGATAATTGACAACGGCTACGCTTACGAGGTCGAGAGCAACATCTACTTCGATGTCGAGGCCTTTGCTGAGGATTATCCTTATGGGGAAATGGCGAACAAGGATGTCGAGCAGTTGAAGGATGAGGCCAGGAGCCGGGTTGAACCTGATGACAGGAAGAAGAACCAGTTTGATTTCGCCCTCTGGTTGAACGCCGATGAATCCCACCTGATGAAGTGGAATGCGAAGTTCGAGGTAGACGGCGAGTTAGTTGAATCTGTTGGTTATCCTGGCTGGCATATAGAGTGCAGCGTTATGAGTCAGAAGTACCTTGGCGACGAGTTCGATATCCATGCAGGAGGAAAGGATCACATCTTTCCGCATCACCCGAATGAGCGGGCGCAGTGCTTCGCCGCTACTGGAGAGGGTCAGGCAAGGTACTGGTTGCATAACGAGTTTATCCAGGTGGAGGGTGAGAAGATGTCTAAGTCTGAAGGTAATTTTTATACTGTCCGTGAGTTGCTGGATGAAGGTTTTTCCGGTGACGCGGTAAGGCTGTACCTTGTTTCGTCTCATTACCGGAGTGAGACGGATTTCTCACGGGAAGGACTGGAGAAGGCTGAGAAGGAGGTTAGGAAGGCTCGGAGGACTGTGCAGCGTATCAGGAAGGACTCGGGCAGTGAGATGATGGATGTCGTTGACCTGGAGGAAAGTTTTGAAGAGTTTATGGATGACGATCTGGGTACTGCAAGGGCGAAGCAGGAGTTGATGGAGTTTGTTTCACGGGCGAACTCCCGTCTGGAGATGGGGGAGTTGCTGGATACTGAGGTAGCTGAGAAGATTGAAGAGCTTTTTGCAGTACTTGGCGTGGATCTTGAATCAGGTATCTCTGACTCTGAGAGATTAATGGCGGATACTCTTGTGGAGCTGAGGGAGGACGCGAGAAAGGAGGCTGATTACGAGACAGCTGATATGATCCGTGACCGGCTTCAGGAACTTGGCTTCCAGATTGAGGACGTGGAGGATGGCAGCACCTGGCTGAAGTAAGTTTCCAGGGAAGAAGGAGGTAAGAACAGAAAATAATGTGTTAACAGGTAAATGGGGTAGGATAGAGTGTTTACTGTTCTTTGCTGCCGTGTTTCTCCTTCAGTTCTTCCTTTTTCTGTTGTTTCCTGTCTGCCTGTTCCTGGAAGATTTCCTGTGCTCTTTCGTCGCTGATTCCCAGCATGTCTTTGGCTTTCTGCTTCTGTTTTTCAGCCTTGTCTCGTCCCATAACAGGAAACAATTTGTAAGCCCTGTTTTAAACAGTTTGTCCCTGCTCTCTGTTCAGTCAACTATCCTGAGGAAGTTGGATTTGAACTCTGGGTAGTACTCTTCTGGCATGGATGCTCCCGCTGCCTTCCTGTGGCCTCCGGCTTCTGCTCCCTCCTTCTTGGCTTTCTCTGGCAATGCCTTTTGCAGGAGTTCCCCGAGGTCAACCCTTCCGGACTGGCACCGGGCCGAGATATTGACTTCCTCCGGGTCTTTCTGCACCACGAGATGTATCCATTCAGGTGTCTTGGTGGACATGTTTGTAGCTATCGAGGAGTTGATGTTGAACTCGCTGTCCAGCTCGAAGAATATGATCATTTTATCCCGGTTTATCTCTCTTTCCTCCTCGTAGTTCTCCAGTATCCTGTTGAACTCGTCCTGCATCTCAAGGTAGACCTGGTAGACCTGTCTGTACTCTTCCTGGGCCTCTAGCTCTTTCAAGTCCTCTGATTTCATCAGGGCTTCGTAAGCAAGCTTGGCGAAATGTTTGGAATCCCTGTACGGCTTGATATTCAGTACTGAGGAATACCTTCCGTATTCACAGTTCTTGGCAAGCTGCTGCTGGTTCAGGTCTTCTGGAAGGTATTTCTCGTATTTTTCATCCAGTTCCTCGAAAAGTTCAGGGCAGGAATCAACTCCGAAGTCCTGTATCACACCCAGCCCTGCTATCCATCTCAGCTCATCTTTCAAACCGAACTCCTCTGATATATCAAGGCAAACCTTGCTGCAGGGAACATAGACATCCGAATCGAACTCACGGGGATTCACGAAAGGAACCTCAGGCACACGGTCAAAGCTGTGGTGGTCGACGACAAGAACCTGCACACCGTAATCCTTCCTCACTTCCTCCAGTTCATCAGCAGCCAGGTTGAAATCAAGAACGATCAACCTGTCCACATCCTTGATCTTCTCCCTGTCCTTCTCGGAAAGATGGTACGCCCTTTCCTCAGGTATCGAAACCCAGTCAGCAGGTCCTCCCCGAACTTTCTCAAGTATCTTCGAGATTATCACCGAGGAAGACGTGCCATCCATGTCCCAGTGATGGATAATCCCGATATTTTCATCTTCTTCAGCTTTTTCAAGAAACTCTACCGCCGGCTCAAGTTTTTCCGAGTCCATAGAGAAACACTCAGACCTCAAAAGATTTTAACCAACGGGGAAAACAAAGAGAAAAAACCGGGGTCAACAATCAACCGGCCCGGAAAAGCTGAACCCGGCTCTTCTACCCTTAAACTCGACCTCCCCGGAATACTCATACTCCTTACCACCGAAGTCCAGTCCAGCAAGATTCACCCTGGAACAAACCTCATCCTCATGCTGCTCCAAAACCTCTGTATCACCGGAGAACGAAAGATTCACCCGGTCATCTACTTCAAGACCGGCCTCCTTCCGCTTCTGCTGGATGGCCCGGAGGACTTCAGAGACGAAGGCTTCGTCCTCAAGTTCGGAGGTCATTTCGTCGTCTAGGTAGACTGTTCCTTCAGAGAACTCTTCTCCATCCATCTCTTCCGGTACGTGAGTCCTTATATCGAACATGCCAGGTGAGAGACTGTGTCCTTCGATTTCGACTTCCTCTCCGTTTTCAACCTTCTCAGCTACTTCTCTGTGGTTCATCTCTGCAAGGGTTGATTCTACTTCTTCCACGTCTCCACCAAGTTCTGGCCCGGCTTTGCTATAGTTCAGTTTCACCTCGTAGTCAAGCTCAACCTTCTCGAACTCTACATTTTTGGCATTAAGCCGTTCCTCCAGCAGTTCTTGAAGGCTGTCTACTGTACGTTCTACTTCGTCGTTTCCTGATACCGTGACCTTCCTGACAGGGTGTCTCAGTTTCACTCCGTTCTCCTGTCGAAGCCTTGCAACTGCTTCCTGTATGTCCTGGAACAGCTCCATGTTCCTCTCAAGCTCTTCATCGATTAACTCTTCATCTACTTCAGGATAATCCTCCAGATGGATTGACTGTTCTCTATCCCAGTGATAATCCGCAAAGTAGGGTGTGAAAGGTGCAAGTACTTTCAGCAACTGGTCCGTAACGGTTCGCAGCGTCCACTCGGCTGCCTGCCTGTCATCTCCGTCATAGCCAGATTTAAGCCTGTCTCTGATCATCTTGATGTAACTCCGGGAAAGATCGTTGGCTGCGAAGTCCTCGATAGCGTTGACTGCCTTAAACGCTGTGAAATGGGGTTCTGAGGAGTACTTCTTCACTTCTCTGATCATAGTGTTGAGCCGGGAGAGAATCCATTCATCTTCTAGTTCAAGGTTATCCGGCCTCTCTGCCTCTGTTGTGTAAGTATCCTTGTACTCGTAGGTGTTCCAGAGAAGGTTCATGAAGTCGAAGCTTTCTTCCACTTCATCCCACTCCCAGCTCCAGTCCTCGGAGACATCCTTTGTCAGGATGTAGTACCTCATCAGGTCCCTTCCATAATCCTCGATAACTTCCTCCGGACGGACAACTATTCCCTTGGACTTGGACATCTCCTGTCCCTCAAGCTTCACCTTGCCGTGGTAGACAACGTTGTCGAAAGGACGGGTATCGTGGGTCATGATAGAGGTGATGAACTGGCTGTTCCACCATCCGCGGATCTGGTCGAAACCTTCCTCTTCAAGGTCGACCGGGCCTTCCTCCTCAAACGTGAAGTCGACATCCGGATGCTTCAGAGAAGCCCATGGCGCGACACCAGAGTCAAACCAGACATCCAGCACATCGGGTATGCGTTCCATAGTTCCGCCGCACTCTTCACATTCCAAAGTTACTTGGTCAATGTACGGTCTGTGAAGATCGTCAAGATCTTCCGGCAACTCGTCTCTTGATCCTACTACATGCGTGTGATCGCAGTCGTTGCACTCCCAGATCGGTAGAGGGATACCCCAGTAACGCTGCCGTGAGACAGGCCAGTCACCGAGCTGTTCAAGCCACTCTCCGAACTTGTCTCCAGCCCAGTCAGGAACCCAGTTAACCTTATCGTTTTCCTCAAGAAGCCGGTCGCGGAACTGTGTAGCTCCGAAGAACCACTGCGGGATTGAAAGCTGGAGTAGTGGTGTGTCACATCTCCAGCACTTCGGATACTCATGGTTTATACTTCCCGAGAACAGGAGGCTTCCTTTCTCCTTAAGATCGGCTTTGATTTCTTCGTCGGCATCCTTGACGAATTTACCCTCGTACTTTCCAGCTTCCTCAGTATAATGGCCTTTCAGGTCGACAGGTGAGATCTTAGGAAGGTCTTCTTCCTGTCCGACTTCATAGTCCTCCTTACCGTGGCCCGGCGCTGAATGCACCAGCCCTGTTCCTCCGGAAAGATCGACGTAGCGTTCGGAAAGAACAACTCTTCCCTGAACATCCTGCTGGGCAGGTACCTCCTCTTCAAGAGGGTGTTCGTATTCTATATCTTCTAAGTCTTCCCCTTTGACAGTCTTGACTACTTTGTACTCATCTTCCTTGTAGCCAAACTTGTCCATGATGTCTTCCAATAGTTCGGTGGCCATCCAGACCTTCCTGCCGTTGAACTCGACTAGCGAGTATTCGAATCCTGGGTGGACCATTACTCCTGTGTTGGATGGAATCGTCCATGGAGTTGTAGTCCAGATCATCAGTTCCTCCTCCGAACCCTTAACCGGTAGAGTGACGTAGACCTCTGGATCTTCCTTGTCCATGTACTCTACCTCGTTGTACGCTACGGCCGTCTCACACCGGGTGCAGACATGGACAGGGTAACTGTCTTCGTATAGGAATCCTTTCTCGTGTGCCTGTTCGAATGTCTCCCAGGCACCTTCTATGTAGTAGTTGTGGAAGGTAAGGTATGGGTTCTCCCAGTCCATCCAGACGCCCATATCCTTGAAGTCATCATTCATATCGTCGATGTACTTTGTAGCAAAGTCTTTGCATTCAGAGATAAAGTTAGCGACCCCGAAGTCTTCGATATCCTGTTTAGATGTGAATCCTTCCTGCTCCTCAACCTTGTTCTCGATCGGCAGTCCGTGGGTGTCGTAACCCGGCTGTGCGTGGACGTAGTAGCCGTTCATACGGTGGAAACGGATGAAGTAATCCTTCAGAATCTTACCCATCGCCGTACCCATATGCATTGAGCCTGTAGCGTACGGCGGGCCGTCGAGGAAGTAGAATATCTCGCCGTCTTCCCTGTTCTTGTTTAAAGCCTCTCTTCTAGTGTTTTCTTCACTCCATTTTTGCCTGACCTGGTTCTCCACTTTTTCAGGGTCGTAATCAGTCATGAATCGAAGAACGGCTCTGAAATTTAAAAGTATTTTTTAGTCCGGTATCTTAACGAACTTGATCCTCTTCTCCTCGAATCCTTTCTCGCGGTAGAACTTTACGACACCGCTGTCTTTGCCCTTCTCTCAGTTGGCCTCCGGCCATCATGTAGTTGGCGTCCGCCCTCAGCTCGTCGACTTCACATCCATTCGATGCTTTCTCCTCTCCCGGGTTTCGATTCTTCTGTGTCTTTTTCCTCGTTTTCTTCTTCCATGTCTTCTGTTTCTTGTTTGAATCTCTGGCTTTCAGGGTGTGGCTCGACCTTCTCTGCTTCAAAGTTTGGAGTTACGGAGTTCATCTCTCCCTGTATCTCCCGAAGTCTGTCCTGATCCTGAAGTTCTTCGCGGTGCTGGAAGATTGCTCCTGTCGGCGTCCCTGCATTTTCATCCTCCTCGAACCGTGGAAATATCTGTATGTATGCGTGTGGCAGCATCTGCCCTCCGGCCTCCTTCACGTTCATAGTAATAGAGACTCCGTCAGCTCCCAGGCCGTCGATAGCTTTCTGAACTGTTTCACGTGTCAGGGTCATTGCTTCGTGGTACTCTCCCGGTGAGAACTCCAGTATGGATTCTTTGTGTTCCTTGGGGACGACGTTGGCGTGGCCTCTTGCCCGTGGCTGCACTTCAAGCCATGCGTAGAAGTTTTCCGTCTCCCCTACTGTTATCAACTGTTCCGGGTTCTCTATCAACTGGCAGAAAGGACACTGATCGCCTTGAGGTGGCATAAAACAGTTTTTCTGACCGATAGGTTTTATAGCTTTTTAGATGAAACGCGGCGTATCCCTCATGTACTCTCTGTAACTTTCTCCGAACTCCTTCACTGCCTCTCTTTCTTCTTCCCTGCTTAACCTGTAGTACTCGTAGACTACGATAGGTAGGAGCAAACCGGTTAAGGGAGTAGGCCATCCTACAAACCAACCGAAGGAGATCAGTATGATACCCAGGTACTGCGGATGCCGTGAAAAACGGTAGATACCGTTCCTGGCCAGACCCTCCGCGTTGTAAACCGTGTACCAACCCAGTGCAACGACTCCACACCCCAGTAAAGTTATGACTAAACCTATCAGCATCCACAGGTTCAGAGCAAAACCTGCAAAGCTGAACAGAAAACCTGGTACCTGGCCCGATGAAGGCATCGAGACAAGGGCCGAAGACAGATAAACCGTCAACGGCAAACCGTACATCTCGACAAACAGGGAGATCAGGAAAGCAGTGTAGATCCCGGCACTTCTCCAGTCCGCCTTCCTCCTGTATCTAAGCGGCAGCAAGAACAGAAGAAAGAACACGGTGCTTCCCATGACCAGAAGCCAGGCATCCTGCTTCATGAAAAACCTGATCTGCCCTGAAAGAAAGAACTTCAAGTGCCGGTAGAACGACGGGAGGGAAACCACTGCAAGAAGAAACAGTGACAACGCGACAAAACCCCGCCTGTCAAAAGAAAGACTCATAAAGAAAAATTAGAGAGAAACAGGTTTTTTACATTGGCGGCATATCGTCATCCGGCATACTCCCCGGGCCTCCAGCACCAGGACCTTCCATCCCAGGATCATCCATCATCGTACCGCCGGAATCTTCCTCAACCTTCTCCATAAGCTCTCTGACCTCTTCGATAAGGTTTTCAAGCTCTCTCTCAGAGTCAGCCTCCTGAAGCTTGGTCTCAAGCTGCGAAACCTTGGTCCTGAGTTCCCGTGCTGCTTTACCGGTACCACCGAACGTTTCCAACGTCATCTCAGCTGAGTCAAGCACTGCCTCAGCCTCCTGCCGTTTCTCTTCCAGTGACATGTTACAGTCACAACACAACTGCACTTTTAAAGGTTTGGAAATCCAGCAGGTAGAAACTTCAGAAAAGAGCTTAAAGCAAAAATAGTTAAAAGGAAGAAATTGAAACACGGAGAGCTTAATCAGCGATCTCTCCGAAGGCAAACTTGTTCCCTACCGAAGTAATCTCTACGTCATAGCTCTCATCTACTTCTCCACCAGGAACAAATACTACAAAGCCTTCAACTCTTGCAATACCATCGCCTTTACTTCCCAGGTCTTCTATCTCTAACTCAACGATTTCTCCCTCGGAAACAGGCTTGTCAAACTCCTGTTCTTCCTCCTCTTCCTGAGAACTATCACGGCCTTCTTCCTGAGGCTCACCTTCCTCCTCAACCGGTTCATCCTCAACGGGCTCCTCAACAGGCTCTTCAGAGTTTTCATCATCTTCAAACTGCGCATCAAAATCGTCATCCTCAAAATCTTCTACCATAAGTAAATCACGTTAAACTGTAACAAAAAAGAAAAAGTTGAAACTTAAAAAGTCGACATTGATATCGCCCTCGCGTATCAAACACAAACCAACAGATAATAGAAAAAGAAATTTTTCTGAGACTCTTACAGACCTCCAGGAATAGGGCGCTTCTACTTATTGACCTTTTTCATGCCTCTGATTTCAACTAATCTACGTTCAAGTCTCTGAGTCTTTTCTCTACTTCTTTCAGATCTTCTCTGCTGTAGGCGTAGTCTCTGTGCCTGACTGCGAATACTGTTAGTTCTGAGTCTACGAAGTCGAAGTAGATTCTGTGGTTGAAGTTGTTTTCCGTCAGTTTTAGCCTATGGAATTCTATGCCGAACTGCGGTTTGTGGATGTAGCTGATCTTGTCCTGATCTCTGTCTTCTCCTAATCTTTCTTCTACGTGATCAAGGAGGCCTTCTCTCGTTTCCAGTTCAAACCCTTTCAGGTCCTGTTTGGCCTCTGAGGTTATTTCGACCATTATGTAATCTCCTCTCTGACTTCTTCCAAGGACTGAGTCTCTACATCTCCCTGCTTGAGTTTGATAGCCCGGAGCAGCAGTTCAGGATCTATCTCATTGTCCTCTTCTATCTTCTCTCTCAGAGCCTGTCGGATGTACTCTGAAGGACTCTTGAAATTCTTTCTCTCAGCAGTCTCCTTTATCTCATCTTTCAGTCCTTCCGGAACATCCACACTTATTCTTGCCATCTCAAATCCCACCTCTTATATGATGCCAGTGTGAGAAAGATATTAAAATCTTGGTGTTATGTGTCGGGTTCCTTCAGCTCGAGATTTCCTTCATCGCTGATTTTCCACTCGAGTTCCTGGCCTCCAGGAAGATCCACAGAGTTCAGATGTGAACTACCTCAACCTAACTCGCTCAAGCTGACGCTTTCGCTTCGTGAGGAAGGGGCTTGTCAGTGAACTCTTCTCCTAACCCATGACTGGGTAGGCGGTGTGGTCGCCGTTCAGATTCACCGTTCCTGACTTCAGAGCCAGTTGACCGTGGCTCTTCCACATCTTCCACAGCTCTACCTATTATGCTGTAGGCGGCGTTGTAGCTCATCTGATTTTCGTAACTAGATCTGAAGATGTATGCGTCAGGATCAGTCCTTTTCCAAAACACTGTAGTCGAGAAAAAGTCTGTAAGGCGTTCTCCATCTATATATTCCCGCTTGCTTTCCAGGAAGTCGCCGCACATTTTCTTCAAGGCCTTCTTGTACTCCATTTTAGTACGGTCACTTAGTTCTCTATCCCTGATTCTGTCCTTGTTTATACCAGCTACTAGATCGGTCATGTTGTCCTTGAGGTCTCATCTATTTTCCAGGAGATATGTTCGGTGAACCTCTTCCAGGCATAGAGATATCTTGATATCCTGTCTATGGAAAGTCCCTGAACATCCAGAAATCTCTTGAACTACGTTATAATCTCTTTATTATGGTCTTGGATTCTGCTGGACTCTTCTATAGCTTTTAGAGTGTTCTCGATCTTGTCTTTTCGGCTGTGGATGTCGCCTTGACTCATGTTTCTCAGTTCTCCACCCACTTTTAGTTGTGACCGAATTATCTTTCAGAAATGATTACGCCGGCGCCCGGATTACTGAACGAACTGCCAGACGAAGCAGTTCACAGTTCTAAAAAAGAAACCTGAAAGCCATGACTTTTGCATGGCTTCTTGCGTGTGTTGAAGACCGGATGGTCTTCTGCTCAAGAAGATCAGTTGCCTGATCTTCGGGAACTCAGCGTCGAAGACTTCGTCGGAAGTCTTCTCGAAGCAGATCCGGAGATCTGCGGTAACGAGTTCGCCGGCGCCCGGATTTGAACCCGAAGCTCGCCGCACCGGGAGGTTCTCACATCAAATCCAAGCTTAGGCGTGAAACGCCGGCGCCCGGATTTGAACCGGGGAGGGACGGGTATGTCCCAGCAGATACTTCGGAAACTTCTGAAAGTTTCATCATCATAAACCGCACTCCGCCTTGCTCCGGCGGCTTCCGGTTTACTCTGCGCATCTGCCGAAAGCCATGCATCGCATGGTTTGACATGATCGAACTTTGTGAAGTTCGCTCGAATCTGCCGCGTTCAGCCAGACTCTGCCACGCCGGCTGTTTTTGGCCGTGTTTCTCTTGTGGTTGGGAAAAGCTATTAAAGGAGTTGTGTTTGTTGGTTTTTGTGTTATGGATTATGGATCTGTAGTTTTTGACATGGATGGAGTTATTTTGAACTCTGTGAAGAGTGATGACTGGAAGTACAGGGCTACGCGTAAGGCTTTAAGCGAGCTGGGTGTTGAAGAAGATTTTGACCGTGAGACCTTGGGCTGTGTGCTGGGTGATCAGGGTTACGAGGAGTGTGTACGTGTCTGTGGTGAAATAGGTGTTGATCCGCGGAAGGCGTGGAACCTGGTGGCCGAGAAGACAAGTCAGGCCCGTATGAGAGAGATTGAGGAAAGGGATTTTGGCTTGATTGACGGTAGCAGGGAAGTGCTGGATGAGTTGAAGAAGGAGCAGGTTAAGCTTGGTGTTATCAGTAATGCTCCTGATCAAGCAGTCGAGATGGTTGTAGACCACTTCGATCTGAGACGTTACTTCAAGTTTTTCCGTGGTGTTCAGAGTTTTGAAGACCTGAAAGCTCGAAAACCGCATCCTAACCACCTGGAGCTGGCGAAGTTCCAGTTGAAACGTGATCCCTTCCTGTACGTCGGCGATCATGAAAGCGATGTTGAAGCAGCTATACACGCCGATATGGACTCTGTCTGGGTGCATCCCGAGAACCATGAAGAACCAACATATACAGTGGAGGATCTACGTGAGCTTGTTGACCTGATGACGCAATAAAAAAGAAAGAGTTTCAAAAGGTTTCTATTTCTGTTTTTTGTCTATGGCCGGTGAGGTATGCAGTATCTGTGGAGAGGAAGCGGTTGTAAGCCGTGAGTATGAGGGCCGTAGCCTGTGCCGTAAGCATTTTTCTATTGATGTGAACAGGACTGTGAAGCAGACGATTCGTGAGGGAGACATGGTTGAGTCCGGTGATACTATTGCTGTAGGCCTGTCGGGTGGAAAGGATTCTGCAGTTCTTCTTGAACAACTGGTTGATATCTTCGGTGAACGCCCTGATATAGAGATTGTGGGTGTCGCAGTGCATGAAGGGATTGATGAGTACCGTGATGAGTCGATAAGTGCTGCAGAGAAGCTGTGTGACGAGCTAGGAGTGAAGCTTGAGGTCGGAAGGTACAGTGACTACTATGATTTGAAGATGGATGATGTGGCGGATGCAGGTGAGAAAGGGAACTGTACTTACTGCGGTATCTTCCGTAGAGACCTTTTGAACCGTTTGGCACGTGAAGTTGACGCGGATAAGATCGCTATAGGCCATAACCTGGATGATGAGGCTCAGGCAATCATGATGAACCATATTAAAGGCGACATGAAAAGATTGGCGCGTATAGGGCCGAAGGATGATCCTGCTGACCATGAACTGTTTGTGGAGAGGATCAAGCCTCTCCGCGATGTAATGGAGAAGGAGGTTGCGCTTTACTCCCGGCTTCACGACCTGGGTGTTATCGACCGGTGTCCTCATGTCCAGGAGTCGACTCTGAGGCCAATGGTCAAAAGTTTTCTCAACAAGCTTGAGTCCAGGATGCCGGGTATCAAGTATTCTATAGTTTCGCAGGGCCGTGAAATCTCTGATCTTGTCGAGGAGGAGATAGACTGGAGTGATAAAGAGATAGAGACCTGTGAGAGATGTGGTGAACCATGCTCTGGAGGACTGTGCAGGAAGTGCCAGCTACTGGATGAGATAAAGGAGGCTGCGGACAGGTCTGATGAACACAGCTTTGAGAAAGATTAGAAAGCAGCAGTGAACTTCCTGGAGAAATGTCTGGTTTTTTATTTGATTACGTTAAACTACTTTTTCTGTATGGTCTACGAAGTCAAGTGTGATAACTGTGGAGAGCTTATAGATTTTGGAGGGCACGACCCTGACGAAGAGTTAGGCCCTGAGACAAAGCTTCCGGAGAACGCCATCCGTTTCGACGGCAGTGTCTACTGTGAGAACTGTGTGGAACGTTTCGTGCAGTTCGGCATAGGAGACGTTGAGGACAAGGTTGAGTTCCTGATGAACCAGATGAAGGAAGTAAGAGAAGAACTGGGACTGGAGAAAGGTCAGAGACTGTAATCTATCTTTCCTCTATAGCCTCACTTGTCCTTTCTATCTTGGCATATTCAGGAGTTACAACTATCCACTCCTCATCCACTCCTGCTATATCACCGTCTACCGCTCTAACAGTCTTCTTCAATCTTTTGACCGCCCTCTTCAGTTTTGTCATGTCCCGTGACTTAAGCGGTTTGATGTTGACCCATACGATGTTGTCATCTCTAAGGTTTTCCTGTACATCCTCCACATCGTCAAGCTCCTGAAGTGTTTCAGCCCTTACAACAACCTGATCCTGTTGATTCGAGGGTTTGGCCTCAAGCTCGACGAAGTCTTCCTCGACCACGTCCTCATCTCCGTTTTCATCATCCTTGTTCAAGAATCCCAGCGGCATATTTTGATTACCTCTTAGTTAAACCTGGCTGTCGGATTTTTTTATAGCTTTTCTAAAACCAGGTTTCCCTACCTCCAGAAACAGTAGTAAACACAGAACCACGGATCAAAAAGAAACGAAAGGGGAATCAGTAAAAAAGAACCAGGAAAGAAAAAAGATGGTTCAGTCCAGGCCTTCAACCTTTGAGGCCAGGTTCCATATCTCCGTCCTGGTATGCTGACGGATGTTTGGATCATTACTTACCTCGTCAAGCAGGGACGAGGCAGAGTTAACCCTGACAGAAAGATCCCTGTCATCATCTTCAAGCTCCGATGCGGCATCCTCCAGCATGTCTGAAACATTGGAAGGTATAGACTCTTTCTCAGCCATGTCACGCATCTGCTGTACCACGCTATCTAAAGACATCAGTTAAATCACACTCCACCAAAAAAACAGGTTATTCAAGCAGAAGAAAGGAAGAAAAACGGAGAGGGAGGAAACCTTGGAATCTTATCCAGGCCTCCCTCTCCTTTACAAAAAAACGGTTCTTCCCTCCTTTCTTCTGCTTTTTTTACTGCATATTCTGCTGGAAAGCTTTCTGGCTTTCCTGCATCTTTTCCTCAAGTTTATCTTCCTTCTTGTTCAGGCTTTTTCTTCTTACTTCCAGGTCTTCCTTTCTCTCACTCAGTTCTTCTTCAAGCTGGTCCCTATCCTTAGCTACCAGGATCTCTCCGACCTGCCTGTATACCTTTCCGTCGCTGTTCTCCAGTTCATCGAGGGACTTGTTAATCCCCTGCAGATCCATCTCTGTCTGCTGTTTCTGCTCTGCGACTTCCTGAAGCTGTTGCTGGGTTTTCTGAAGTTCCATCATCATCTGCTGTGCATCTTGTTCTTCTGACATAATTATCTAGTCCTCATAAATCTTCTTTGCCAGGCTTGAAAGCCTGAAAACGTTATCTGTAGAGCCTCTCAGGGCTCCAAGTGAATCTGTCTCAACTTTTACAACTAGCTGTGTATCCGTGGAGGAAACGGTTACATCCACTCTTCCACCAGATTCAAGACTTGGCTTCACTACTTCTTCCAGTGTCTCTGCCTCGGAGAAGTCAATCCCTATCTCCGAGTTCATACTGCCTCTACTACGTCCGGATCATCCGGCCGCTTCTTCAGTAGTACTCTGTGACTGCATTTTGGACAGATAATCTTCTCACTTACCGGATCTATCTCTACTTCTTCCTCACAGTTCACGCAGACATAACTCATGTTCTCAACCCTCTATCTCTTCCTTTGCTTCTTCCAGTTCCTCTATACCTTCTTCAAGTTCCAGAGCTTTCTGAAGCATCTCTCCTGCTCCTGTATCGGGTTTATAGCTTCCGCCTGCAAACTTTCTGCCGCATTTCTCACAGCTCCAGATACCGGCAGCGTCCCTGTCCAGGTCGTTGCCGCACTCCGGGCAGCTGTAATCTCTCTCCTCTGCTTCATCCACGTTTTTCCTTACACGGCTTCCATACCTTGAACCAAACCTTTTGGATGATTTATTTGCCATATTTTTACCACTTCTAAAGGGAAGTAGAAGGGAGAACCTTTTTATTCTCCCGTCTCTTCATGAAGGATTTCACGGATTTCACTGATCTTATCACCGGACTGACTGATTATCTCCCGGATCTCACCCTGTGTCAACGCTTCACGGCCGCCTTTCTGCATCGCCACGATCTTGTCCTCTTCAGTCGTGGAGATGGTTAAACGGGCTGCCTGAGCCTCTTCCTCTTCTACAGTGGTATCCCAGAGAAGCTGTCCATCAATCTTACGGCCTGTAACTGTTACAGGCTCCTTTGTCATAGGAATATCTCTGGTCTCTCCGTCATGGACCAGTCCTTCCTCTTCACTGTACTCAGGAAGGTAACCGGTCTTCAAAGCAGCAAGAGCACCGAGAGCTGAAGCATCAATCAGGTTGCCGTCATGGTTCAGTACGTGTACATCAATGAAGATGGTGTAAACCTTCTCACCTTTCTCTATACACAGTTCTTCGAAATCCACGGCTTCTGACTCTCTGATACCTCTGTCAACTACTCTGGCAAGCTCTGTTCCTTTCTCTCCTGGAGGTCCGGCCTCAAACTCTCTGGAAGCCATGGGAGCAAGCTCTGCGTTAACCGCGATACTTCCCTTTCCAGGCTGATCAGGGAAAGGCTCCTCTACCTCCATCGATAGACCTACCACAACCTGAGTGTCACCGATGCAGACCTTCGCCGATCCCTGTGCAGTTGTAGGGATGTAATCAGTCTCCAGTTCGATATCCCTGTACTCATCCATGTCTCTTCCGTCAAGTCTTTCACCGTCTTCTGCCATCTTCTTGATTGTTCGTTTGTTAATCTCCATCAGAATTCACCTCCGTTCTCTGTCTCATACTCTTCATGTAATGCTTCACGCTGCATCCTGTCAAGTTCCTCACAGCCTTTACGGGCCATGGAAATACACTCATCTACCTGTTCATCCGTCAAGTCGCCGTCCATCTGCAGCAAAGTTATCTCATCCCCACCATTGATAGTTGCAATAGGGATATCAGCGTTACCGTGTTTGTCCTCCTTACCTACAACGTCAAGAACCACTGTATCATCGACAACTCCTGCTGCACAGGCAGAAACCAGTCCTTTCATAGGTATTCCGGCATCGGCAAGTGCAAGAGAGGCAGCTGTTATACCTGCTGCACGTGTACCGCCGTCAGACTCTATAACCTCCATAGAGATATCGATACCTGTCTTCGGGAAGGCCTCAAGCTCGACAGCAGACTCCAAAGCTCTCTTCGCGACCAATCCAATCTCAGTAGCCCTTCTATTAGGGCCAGGACTCATCCTGTCCTCAACAGAGAACGGAGCCATGTTGTACCTCATCTTGATAACTGCTCTATCCGACTCGATAAGATGCTTAGGATGCAGATCCTGAGGGCCGAAAACAGACGCAACAACCCTGGTATTACCTACCTCTATCATGGCCGAACCATCAGCCTCGGTAAGGACACCTGCCTCCATCGTGGTTTCCCTCATCTCATCCTTTTCTCTACCGTCAACACGTTTACCTTCATCATCAAACCATTCAATATCCTGTTCTGCTTCTGTCATTACTCGAAAACACCTCTGTTGTTTTCGTCTTCACGAAAATCTTCGATTTTCATCACTTATCACCCTCAAGTTCCTCACTCAAGAACTCTCCAATCCTGTCAGTAAGACCATCAGTATGAGCCTTCTCAACTACCTTACGGATCGCCCTTGCAGCCAGATTCATATTATCGCCTTTAATCCAGACCTGGCCGTTCTGACCGACGATAACGTCGGCCCCTGTCTTACTGGTTATCTGCTTGATCATCGTACCCTTCTTACCGATGACACGAGGAACCTTGCTCGGAGGAATCTCAATCACACGTCCACCTCGAAGCTTCTTACATCTCTTATCCTCCATCGAAAGATCAACATCCATACCCTCAGTCACGGACTTGATCTTGACAGCTACCGCATCACCGACCTCGTAGAAATCGGTTAGATCATCCTCATCCAGGTCAACGTACTCATCCGTTGCATCAGCAATGTTCAGACTTCCCTCATACGGAGAGTTAAACTCGATCGTCCAACGAGAATAACTTACACGAGTTACTTCGCCAATGACGATATCCCCTTCCTCCGGAATATAACGGCCATGCATAGGCCTCACATACACTGAGTTATCACCAAACCGGACAGTACCAAAGTATTTAGAAAAGATTTTACCGTTTTCCTCGTACACCCCCTCGTTAGCATAAAGCTCATCGCCGTCAAAGACGACATCACCGGGAGCAACGATATCATTCGAATCCACTACACGCGACATAAATCCTATTACCTCTTAACTCAAGTTATTCTGCAAAGCAGAAAATCCGTTTTTATAACAAGGAAACCGGAGGGAAAAGTTAAATAACTGGCACAACTCCAGCAGAAGAATAAAACCATAACTTGTTTAACGCTTGTGGAACGTACTGTTTAACATGACAAGTGTCGGCGTTCGAATATCTGAGGATCAGGAGAAGAGGATCGAGAAAGTCGTTGAGGAAGAGAACTATCCCAGCAAGTCCGAATTCGTGAGAGAGGCAATTAGAAATGAACTACGAGAGAGAATAGATAGAAAGACTTTGGAAGAGGTCAAGAGGAGAAAGGAAGAAGTCGAGAGCGGAGAAGCTGAGCTTGTAAGCCATGAAGAAGTTATGAGGGAAGCAGGACTCGAAGACTGATAGAGATGGACATAGAATGGCACAGTGAGGCGAAAAAGGAGTTTCTACAGCTGCCGGAAGAAGTTCAGGAAGAAATAGGAACTTATCTGGACAAGTTACAGGAAGAAGGCCTCCAGATGAAAGAAACAGGGCTAGTACATAGAAATCAACCGGATCTAAGCTTCTACAAGCTCAAGATAATGTCCGAAGATGAGGCAATTAATCATCGAGTTGCGTTTGATCCAAGAGGAACAAGCTTCGTAATCTATAAAGTAGACTCGAGAAATGATTTCTACCGAAGAGAAAATTTGGAAGAAGTAAAAGACAGGATGTAGTCAAATAACTGGCTCAGTCTCATCACTTCCCAGAACCTCTGCATCAATACTTCTGTTGTCTTTCTCATATAGATAGAACCCTTTCTGCTTGAAACCCGAAAGTTCGTAGATGAATACTTCTATCTCTTCATCTTCAACCTCCCTTCTCCCATTTCCAACAAGGCTGAAATCATAGCCTTCTTCCTCCAGCATCCTTTCTGCTTCAAAGAAGGAACCGGGCGAATTCAAGTCCCTCTCTATCGAATACTCATATCCGCTCTGGCTCATAACTCCTGAGTAAGGAGAGAAAACTTTATTTACTAGACTCCCTCGTTCACCTCTGACTCTCCACCGGTTATTTCCTGGATCTCCTCCATGACCTCCGTCAAAACCCCTG
>JBDGSL010000034.1:0-9368 GCA_042217555.1 Candidatus Nanohalobium sp.
ATTCTCGTCAGCCGTAAAGCCGGACTTGAAAAGCTCAGCAGACCTCAACGGACAGGATATAAATGTCACGGTGACTGGATCGCCTTCGGGCACCGCAGAGAATCACACCGTAACACTCAACGGATCTGGCGGACCGTACTCCATACCATGGGCAAATTCCCACACAGAGTTTAAGGTCAACGCGAGTCTGTCGACATCGAATATAACCGACACACCCATCCTGAAGTCTCTCAGCCTAGAAGGAAAAACCAAATAAAAATTTGTATAGTGGGGGAAGAAGAGTTCTTCGGGTGTGGAATAAAAGATTTCTCTGGAAACTACTTGGTAGATGAGTGACGAAGCACTGACCTTCAGCGAGCTCAGGAAGATACAGAAAAAAGAGAGAAGAGAGGAAGAACTGGCTGAACTGGACTCTGATTTCTTCCTCAAAGTTGGAGACTATCTTGAAAGAAAAAAAGAAATAGATGAGAAAAGCAGAGAGTACAAAAATGCTAAAAGAGTGTTCAGGAAGATACTCAGTCTCAGAGAAGACAAGATAGTTAAAAACGCCAGGTTAAGCCTCCGCTCCAATATTAAAGCCTCGGAAATGAACATGCTGCCCAGGGAAGAGAAGCTTTTCAGAGACATGAAAGAACAGTTCAACAACCACAGAGACAGAGTAAAAGAAGTAACAGAAGAACAGGAACAGAGCAAACCCGGAACTGTAGAAAATACCGGTGTATCAGAGACGGAAACCAGAGAAGCAGACACTGAACAAGAACCTGGCAAACCGGAAGAAAGTGAAGAGACGGAAAACGAAGAAGAGGACGATTACAACCCGGCAGACGGATGCGAAATAGTCAGGATAACTTCAGAAGTACCGGAGTTCATGGGAACGGATCTCGAGGCGTATGGACCGTTTGAGGAGGGCGAGGAGGCAGAGATACCTGAGGACAACGCTGAAATCCTTGTAAACCGTGGGAACGCAGAACAACTAAGCTGATTCAAAAATGAAAATCAAAGATTTTCGTAGAGACGAAAACGACAGAGGCGTTTTCAAATGGTAGAAAAAGTTTTCGCGCTTGGCGGATCGATATACACTTCTAAACTTGAGGAAACACCTGAGATAGCGGAAGCATTAGAGCAGCATAGTCCTGTATGCGTGGTAGTGGGAGCAGGAGAACTGAAGAAGAATATTGAAGCTGCTGAAGTCTCTCAGGCCGAGAAAGACCTGATAGGAATACAGGCAACGAGGCTGAACGCGAGGACTCTGGGAACACAGATGGACGCACACCCGAAGATTCCGGAGACAGCGGAAGAGATCAAGGAGGTTGCCCGGACCGGAGACAACCTAGTTATGGGAGGATTGAATCCTGGTTTTTCCACGGATGCTGTGGCCGCGATCGCAGCAGAGCTTCTAGACGCAGAACTCTATATAGTATCGGACGTTGACGGAGTCTACACCGAAGACCCGGATAACGAGAATGCGGAGAAGCTGGAAGAAGTATCAGTAGAAAAGCTAAAGAATATAGTCAGTGGAAACAGCAGCGAGGCCGGAAACTACGAACTTATCGACAAGACCGCCCTGGAGATAATCGAGAGATCGGAGATTCCAACAAAAGTTATGGAAGGAAAAACCGAGGACCTGGAAAAGCCTGAAGAGGCTAAGGGAACAGACATAACGCCATGAGAGTTCCTGAAGATGCTGATCGAGATTTTACAGCCTCAGCGTTTATCGTGAATAATGATTTTGAGGTTCTTCTGATAAAACATTCCAAGCTTGGCGAATGGATTCAACCTGGTGGCCATATAGAAGAAGATGAAACCCCAGATGAGGCCGCGAAGCGAGAGACCAGAGAGGAAGTTGGACTAGAGATAGAGTTAGCCCATAAACCAGAGATCAGCTCCAAGGAGACTGAAAACCTTCCGAGACCTTTCAATATCAATCTACACAGCATCTCAGAAGGCCACATGCACTGTGACTTCAACTATCTGGCAGAACCTGTAAAAAAAGTTGAAGCAACGCACAGCCACGAACAGGACGGCCAAAAATGGTTCTCCAAAGAAGAACTTGAAGAGATGGAAGACATCCCTGAAAATGTTCAGGACGCCTGTCTGCTAGCAATACAGAAAAGCGAAACAATGAGTTGAAGAGGGCTTTTAAAGTTTAACCGGGCAGTGGTTAGATATGGTAAAGATTCCGAAAGAGCAGCGGAGGTACTGTCCTCACTGTGATGAACACACGGACCAAACAGTAAAAGAGGCGACCAACCAATCAGCCAGTCCCTGGAGTAAGAAGCACAGAAAGAGGCAGAGAAAGATCGACAAAGGATACGGAAGCTTCCCATTCGAAGATCCATCACACCTGGCCCGGGGAAAGTCCAATCCGACAAGCAGCAAGCACGACCTGCAGTTCACCTGTAAGGAGTGCGGGAAGGCGTGGAAGCCTAGAAACCAGCCAAGAGCAGCAAAATTCGAAATAGAGAGGTGAAAAACTGATATGGCACGTAATTTTTACAGAGTCTCATGCGCAGAATGCGGTAACGAGCAGATAATTTTCTCCAGAACAGCATCAGAAGTTGACTGCATGATCTGCTCAACACCAATCGCCAAACCCACAGGCGGCAGAGCAGAGCTTAACGCAGAGATCATCGAGACACTGGAAGTAGAGTAACTTTTTCTACATTTCAAATCCTATTTATCTCCTTTCTCCAATTGTATTTCCAAAATACGCCTAATTCCGGATACTTCCCTCTCATTCAACAAACTCTAACATACTTTCAGCCAGGGTTTATGCCGTACAGATTCGTTACGTATAAAAAAGTAACAGACGTAATGTACATCATGGTAAGTGTGACACTTTCAGTTCCGGAGGAGACCCGGGAGAAGATGGATAAGTTCCCTGAGATTAACTGGTCTGAGGTGGCCAGGCAGTCTATCAACCAGAAGATCAGGGATATGGAGTTTCTTGAAAGTTTTAAAGAGGAGAGCGATTTAACCAGGGAAGAAGCTATCGAGATGGGCCGTGAGCTGAACGAGAAGCTTTCCGACCACTACGAGGATTGACGGATGGAGCTTGTAGTTGACGCAAACGTTCTTTTCTCGGCGGCGATAACCGACAGCAAGACCGCCGAACTCATGATGAGAGACGACCTGAACCTTTACGCGCCTGAGTATCTCTTCAAGGAGTTCGCAAAGTACGAAGAAACTTTACTGGAGAAGACGCACCGGGAAAGAGACGGCTTCCAGAAGTTCATGAATACATTGAAACGCAGGATCGAACTGGTGCCGAAAGAAGGGTTCGAACATCGACTGGATGAGGCAAGAGACGTTACACCGGATCCGGACGACGCGGCCTACTTCGCCCTCGCCCTGAGTAGAGAATACAGGATATGGAGCGACGACAGAGAACTACAGGAACAGGTGGAAGTCGAGATACTGACCACGGCAGAACTGATTGACAGGTTCTAAACAGATGATTCTTAGATCCCTATACCTTCTTCCTGCATCCTTTGCTGTACTATCTGATGCATCTCTTCTTCGTTTTCAGCTTCCTGCTGTGCTTCCATAAATATTTGCTGAGCTTTCTGTCTTTCCTCTTCAGATAACTCGGGCTGCTCCAGTTCTACCTTGTCCGCATTTGCCACAGGACCTCCTTCAAACCCATATGTTTCGTATTCTTCAAGGGCGCCACCAGATTCATCAACTGTGTAACCCTCCATCGGATTGATTACAGGAACTCCTGCAATTTCCTTCTCCATTTCCCCGTCAAATCCGCCGTGGAAGTGGCCCACATAGGCCGCTCCAATATTATCGGTTCTTTCCAAGAGCTCTCCTGTTTCAATGCTGGCATATGGCATTTCTTCTGTCTGAGGCTGGCCGTGAGACACTAATGTAACTTCTCCATCTGCTTCATCGATTTTTTCTGCTTTTTCTTCTAGCATATTTTCATACTCTCCAACTACTTGATCTATCTGTTCGTGCTGTTCTGTCTTCTCAATATCAGGAAGTTCAAAGCCTTCAGATTCCTCTTCGCCACCAAAGTACTTGTCCTTCAGGCTGTAAAGAGGCTGGAAAACACGCTCTCCTACGAAAGGCAGACCTTCTAACTTTTCCCTAATTCCAGAGCCCGAATCCTCTTCAGAGGTGCTCTCCTCAACTTCTATCTCTCCTTCAAGAATCTGATCTACATCACTGCAGGTTACTTCTTCAGCTTCTTTATCAAGCGCATTTCCTACAGCTTCAAGATCGTCTTCTTCATAGCCTGCTTCAGCAGCCGAAATCTCTCCGTCATAAAGCTGCTCAACCTGGCTGTTTTGCTGAAAAGAGTCTCCAAAGTAGAAGTTTCTGCCTTCGATCTCAACCAAGTCGTCTTGAAGGACGTTTAAGTTATCATACTTTTGAGCCACCTGCTGAACAACGCCATTAGGCAGTAAATGATCCTCATGATTTCCAAGTCCGAGGTAGACTTCCTCATACTCATCGCTTAATTCAGCAAATCTTTCGTCAAGTTCTCCTGCAGCGTATTCTGCGACTTCTTCCTCATCCTCTGCATTTCCATAGAGGCCTGTCTCATGCTCCTCTATTGTATCTGCGTCTTCTCCTGCCTCTACTGCGTAAATTTCGTCTCCGGCCCCGATATAGATATCTCCTTCGGCATCATCTTCTCTGCCGTGCCGGTCAGCCGCAAAGACGAAATCTTTCTCGGACATATCTACTATTTGTTACTGTAAAGTTAAAAAGATTGTGTTTTTTGGTCAGGCCAAATAGGTCTTTTAAGAATCACTTCTCCTATCATTGACTATGCGCTGGTATAAGGATAGGCCGGATGAGGGCGACCTTGTGGTTGTCACGATTTCGGATGTTGACAGGAACTCGGCTTACGCGGATCTGGATGAGTATGAGGACGTTTCGGGATTGATTCACATCTCGGAGGCTTCACGTAGCTGGGTTGAGGATTTGACTAAGGAGATAAGTGAGGGTGAGAAGACTGTTGCCCAGGTCATTGATGTTGATGGTGACAGTATCAGTCTTTCGTTGAAGCGTGTAAATGATAAGAATAAGAAAGAGGCTATGGGCCGCTGGAACAAGGAGCAGAAGGCGGAGAAGTTTATCGGAGATCTTCAGGAAGAGCTTGGAATGGATGAAGATGAGCTGTATGAGGAGGTTGTTTTTCCGATGCAGCGTGAGCTTGGCTCAGCTTTCCACGGGTTTGAGATCTCGACTGCTGAGGAGGAGCGACTCAAAGAGTTCCTTGACGGTGATGTTGTCGATGCGATTCAGGATGTGGCGCGTGAAAACATTGACTTGAAGCAGGAAAAGTTTGAGGGTGAGATCGAGCTTGAGTTCAGTTCTGAGAACGGTGTGGAGAAGATAAAGGACTGTTTCAGTGGTCTTGGTGATGGTGTTGAGGTCAAGTATGTTTCTGCGCCGGAGTACTCGATTACTTCTTGGGGCCGGACGCAGGACCTTGCGAAGAAAAGAATGGATGATGCTGTTGAGAAAATCAGAGAGGCTGCAAAGGATAGAAATGGCAGCTTTGAGTTCTCACGTGTATAAGTATGATCAGGAGATGTGTTGAATGCGGCAGTTTTACGCTTGGAGAGGAGCACTGTGGAGAGAAATCTGAGAGTACAAGGCCGCCGAAGTTTTCGTTCCCTGACCGGTACGGAGAGTACAGGCGTAAAGCCAAAAAAGAAGCGGAGGATAATTGATAAACTATGGAAAAGACAAGGATTCAGATCGAAAGCCAGTCGGACCTGGAAAACCCTGTATTTGTAGAAGGACTTGCAGGTATCGGACATATAGGCCGGAATACTGTAAGCTATATAGCAGACCAGATGGAAGCAGATAAGGTAGGTGAGATAGCATCACACCACTTCCCTCCTCACACCATAGTAAACGATGACAGCACCGTTGAAACCATCAAGAACAAGGTATATGCAGTGGAAAGAGATGAAGGCAGAGATCTTTTACTTCTTGAAGGTAATGCACAGGCAGGGACGCCTGAAGGCCACCACGAGGTAGCGGAGAAAGTTATGGAGCTTGTGGAGGATCAGGGAGCAAGTGAAGTCATAACTGTAGGTGGTTACGGCACCGGAGATGTAGTTGAGGACCCGGAAGTCTTCGGAGCTGTAAGCAGAGGAGACGTGAAGGAAAAATACACGGAACAGGACATAGAGTTTGACCATGATGTAGGCCAGATAGTAGGTATCTCAGGCCTGTTGATTGGTCATGCACAGGACCGGGACATGGAGGGACTGTGCCTGCTGGGAGAGACACCTGGCTTCCTTCTCAGCGATCCTAAATCCACGGAGGCAGTCCTGAACGTTCTGGATGAAATCCTTGACCTGGATCTTGACTACTCCAATCTTGACGAAAAGGTAGAGGAAAGCCAGGAGGTACTTAAAAAGCTTCAGAACCTGAAAAAATCACAGAAGCCTGAGGAAGACCAGCAGAACCAGGGCTCGGACCTGGGGTACATCGGATAGGCGAAAATCATAGCGGATTTTTACTGAACATCCAAATCACGAGGTGATTAAAATGAGTTACACACGATACGAGAAAGCCAGGATTCTAGGCGCTAGAAGCCTTCAACTGGCGATGGGTGCACCTGCCTTCGTAGAGACGAACGGTGAACGACCCATGGATATAGCAGAAAAAGAGATGGCAGAAGGCAAACTTCCTCTCACAGTCAGGAAGTAAAAAAATACTTATTCCCTGACACTTCTCTCTATTTTCACATTTTCTTGACCCGGTAGACTTCTCTGCATCCCGTTGCTTTCTTTAACCCGTTCGGTCAAAAACTTTACACATGAGGATTGAAGAACTGCATCTCAGAGAAATAATAGACTCAAGAACTAAATCCACTTTAGAGGCCGAGATAAACAGCTCCTACGGAAAAGCACCTTCAGGAGCATCTACAGGAGAACATGAAGCCCGGTGTCACGTCCCTGAGCACCTGGAAGAGATAGAAAAACTGTTGAAAAACCGTTTTGAAGGCAGAGACCTGACTCAGAACGAGTTTGACGAAGAACTCAGAGAGATAGACGGTTCAGATGACTTCTCACGTCTGGGAGCCTCTGCGGTAGCTTCAAGCTTCGCATTTAAACAGGCCTCTGGATTCGACCACGGTAAACAGTTTCCACTGCCTCTCAGCAATGTCATAGGAGGTGGCGAACACGGAGGAAACACAAGCATCCAGGAATTCCTTGTACTGCCTGTAGAAGCCCAGAGCTTTCCTGAAGCACTGGAAACGAACACCAGGATATACCAGGAGCTGAAGGAAAACTACTCTAGGAAGATCAAAGGTATAAACGATGAAGGTGCATTAATCACGTCCATGGACGACGAACAGACACTGAGAGCATTGAAGAAAGTGACTGAAAAACATGGGGCGAGGATAGGCCTGGACATAGCAGCATCAGAGATCTACGAGGATGGAAAGTACAGGTTGAACGCTCTGGGAAAAGTTAACAGTCCTGAACAACACCTGGAGTTTGTGCAGAAACTGATTGACGAGTTCAACCTGGTTTACGTTGAGGACCCTTTCAACGAGGAGGACTTCCGGAACCATGCCCGACTGGACAAGAAAAACCCTGACGTACTGGTCTGCGGAGACGATCTCTTCACAACCAGCAGAGACCGGCTTCAGGAAGGAATAGACAACGGTTCATGCAACTCATTAATCATAAAGCCTAACCAGGTAGGAACAGTCAGCGACGCCAGGGAAACAGTAGAACTGGCAAAAAAAGAGGATTACACACCGGTCATATCACACAGAAGCGGAGAAACCTGTGACTCCACTATATCCGATCTGGCACTGGAGTGGAACTGCCCTATCATCAAAGCAGGAATAGCAGACATCAGGATCGCCAAGCTGAACAAGCTGATGCGGCTGTGGGATAAACAGAGAGAACCCGGGCTGAACCAGAAATGAGGCCAGAGAACAGAGAAGCACTTAAACAGGCAGTTATCGGAGTAGCAGCAGTTCTTCTTTCAGGTCTCGCTGCGTACGTCTTCACCGATGGATCGGATACCGGCAGAGCCGTAAGATTTTCAGTCCCTCTTCTCGTAGGGATGCTGGCAGGAGGAATTATTTACTTCAGGCAGATTTCAAGAGTTGAGAACCATCTCGAATAACAGAACCGGGTTCTGGGTCGAGCCGTATTTAACTTTTGTTCTTAAAGAAGTCTTCTATGAGCGACGAGGAAGAACTCCTGATAGACCGTGAGGATTATCTCGCAAACGGTGTACATATCGGAACTAAATCCCAGCACAAGGACATGGAAGACTACATTTTCCACGTCAAGAAGAACCAGCTGGCAGTGCTTAACCTGGAAGACACGGACAGACAGATAAGAAAAGCTGCCGAAAAACTGGCCGAGTACGAGCCCGAAGATATACTTGTAGTAGGACGGAAAGAAGAAGCGATGGAGGCACTTGACGAATTCTCGAACGTTACAGGATGTAAGTCAGTTATCGGAAGATTCATGCCGGGAACACTGACCAACCCGGAGTCCGAAAACTTCATGGAACCGGAGATCATCCTGGTAACTGACCCTGAAACAGATGCACAGGCCATAGTAGAGGCAGAACAAACCAATAAAGAAGTTATAGCTATCGCAGATTCAGAGAACGAACTTGAAGGAGTAGATCTTGCGATTCCAGCAAACAACAAGTCCGCAAAATCACTGGGGCTTGTCTACTTCCTGTTAACACAGGAACTGGCGAAGGAAAGAGGAGTTGAATACGAGATAGAAATGGAAGACTTCCAGACGGAAGTTGAAGAACGGGAAGAAGAGTAAAAACCGTTCTGCCTCATTCCCCACATTTCTGACACCTATCTTATTTTTCTGTCTTTACTCCACGGTTAAACGAATACTTTAAACACGGCCGTTCATAATTAAGACGTATGTTCAATGTCGGTGGAGACGATAAGGAGAAACTTGAGGAAAACATGGAAGAGATAAAAGATATAATAAATCGGGGAGACAACCAGGAACAGCAGGACGCCCAGCAACCTGAAGAAAACGGTTCCAGCCTGGATGAACTGGAAGGAGACCTCAATGATGCGGAAGACATAATGGATGAGGCACAGACAGTTAACGACGCGGACGACTTCCAGAACCCGTCAGGCCAGGTAAACCCTTCACAGGCCGCAGAGGACGTCCAAACGCAGTCAGCCGGTAACCAGAACAGGCCTCAGAACGACAGCCAGGCGAACTCATTCGGAAACAGTAGAAATCAGAGCACAGCCCGCAACCGGAACGTTTCCGCACAGAACCAGCAGCCGAGAAGAAACAACCAGCCGAACACACAACAGAACACACAGCAGAACACACAGCAGAACACACAGCAGAACACACAGCAGAACACACAGCAGAACA
>JBDGSL010000035.1:0-41778 GCA_042217555.1 Candidatus Nanohalobium sp.
CGCCGACAGCGATATTTTCTGGGACCAGGTGAAGTCGGTAGAGAAGGTCTCAGAGGAGGAAACAGTGTACGATATCTCCGTGCCGGGAGATGAGAACTTTATCACATCCAACATTCTCGCACATAATACACTTGAGCTTCCTGTTCCTCAGATGCAGGATCTGGGGTACAACATTGAGAGGATGAAGTCACGGTCTGTTATCACGCAGGTTGAGAACGAGATGGGTGCGGACGAGGCTATCAGGACTTCTCTCAGACTGGGAGACTCAGCCCTTGTCATCGGTGAGGTACGTTCTGAGGAGGCTCAGGCCCTGTACGAGGCTATGCGTGTCGGTGCTGTTGCTAACTTTGTCGGAGGAACAATCCACGGAGAAGACGCTTACTCCGTGTTTGACCGTGTTGTCAACGACCTGAACGTTCCGAGAACGTCCTTCAAAGCTACGGACATCGTGGTGCAGGTTAACAAGATCCAGAGCCCGGGCGGTATGGAAACGTACAGAAGGGTTACAGGTATTACAGAGGTGCGGAAGGACTGGGAGGAAGACCCTATGGAGGAAAACGCTTTTGTCGACCTGATGAGGTACGACAGCAACAAGGACAGGCTTGTTCCTACCGACACACTGGTTAACGGCGAGTCTCTTATCCTGAACAGGATCGCTGAGAATATCAAGGAGTGGAAGAATAACTGGGAGGCAGTCTGGAACAATATACAGCTACGTAAAGATGTTAAGAAGGCTATCGTTGAGAAGTACGAGGAGACAGGTAACGATGAGCTTCTGGAGGCAGAGTTCACGGTTAAGGCCAACCAGCAGTTCCACATAATAGCTGAGAGAGTTAACGAGGAGTACGGCGAGCAGGACAGGGAACGCATCTTTGCCAGGTGGAAAGAATGGCTGGAGCAGCAGGTGTAACGTGATGGACGAAGATGAGAGAAAGGAGAAGATAAAAGACATAGTGGACGACATACAGAGAGACGTGAAGCTTCCTCCGTACGACACTGATTCAGGAAGCCAGTACTCCAGGACGTACAAAGAGTTCAAGGAAGAGGAGATAGAATCCAGGAAAAAAACAAAGTATGAAAGGCTCTGCAACTTCTTCGGCTCCATCTTCACCATAAAAGCCGGAGAAGAGACACATGAAAAGCTTACACCTCCAATCCTCCTTCTCGGCTGGAATATAACACCGGGCATGGTGCTGTCCGCTACCGTAGGCGTGTTCCTGGTCAGCATGTTTCTCTGGGCGTTCCTGTTCGCACTGAACTCCTTAGCCGGAGGCATAATACCGATGTCCCTGATGCTTCTGACAGTTTCCGTTCCCTTGACCGCCACTGCCTACACATACAAGAAACCGGTCTTTGCAGCTCAGGACAAGGTTATACACAGCAGTGGAGAGATGATACTGGCCGTGCTCTACATGGTTGTGTACATGCGTAAATCCCCTAACCTGGAGGGTGCGATAAGGTTCGCAGCGTTAAACCTGGAAGGCCCTATCGCCAGCGACCTGAAAAACATACTCTGGAACCTGGAAGTCGGAGAGTACAACCGTGTGGAAGAAGCACTGGAAGACTACACAAGAAGGTGGAAGGACTACAACGACGACTTCCTTGAATCACTTAACCTTCTCAGAGCCGCCATGAACCAGACCAACGCGGAACGCAGACAGAAGATGATGGACGACTCCATCGACACAATACTCGAAGGAACACAGGAAAAGATGAAACACTACGCACAGTCACTTCAGACACCTGTAATGATAATAAACGCCATGGGCGCCATGCTACCGGTACTCGGCATGATCCTCCTCCCAATGATCTCAGCATTCCTCGGCGGACTAATAACGCCTATGCACCTTATAATACTGTTCAACCTGATGCTTCCAGGCTTCCTCTACTGGTTTATCCAGAGAGCGCTCAGCTCACGGCCACCAACAGTCAACACAGAAGCCGTAGACGAAGAAACAATGCCTGAGAGAGGTAAGTACCCTGTCGAACTTATGGGCCGAGAGTTCCAGATACCTACATGGAGCATCGGCCTCGGCATATTCCTCCTGATAGGAAGCTACGGCATGTGGGGATACCTTCAACTCCCGGCCTTCTACCCTATTGAAAACTTCAACCCTGCCGGAGTACCCGGCCTCTTCATCGAAAACGGCAGTCCAGCACCTTTCCCCATGCTGATGAGAAGCGTCTCCCTCGTACTCGGCGCCGGCCTCGGAATAGGCGTGACAAAAGTACTCGGCACAGTAAAGAGAAAAGAAGCAGAAGACCACCTCGGAAAGATCGAAAGCCAGTTCCCCAGCGCACTTTTCGAACTCGGAAACGAAATATCCGGAGGAACACCCATCGAAATAGCACTTCAGGACGCAGCAGAATCAACAGACGACCTGGAAATATCAGAACTGTTCTACGCAGCCAGCGAAAACATCCGCGACATGGGCATGACATTCAACCAGGCTATCTTCGACGAACAGTACGGCGCACTCAGACAGTTCCCCAGCCAGATGATAAAAACAGTCATGAAAGTAGCCGCAGAATCCTCCAGAAAAGGAACCAAAGTCACATCCACCGCCATGACCACCATCTCCGAATACCTCAAAACAGTCCACCAGACACAGGAAAAACTCAACGACCTCATGGAAGACACCACAACCACCATAAAAATGCTTGCATACATGCTCGGCCCCGTCATCTCCGGCGTCGCAGTAGGCATGAGCCAAACCATCATCTCCGCACTATTCAAACTCTCAGAATCCTTCCAGCAAACCAAACAATCACTCCCACAAAGCCAGGCCTCAAACTTCACAGGCATAGGAATACTCAAAGGCCTAGACCAAGCCATACCACCAGAACTACTTCAGTTCGTCGTAGGCATCTACCTCATAGAACTCCTCCACCTCCTAGGCATCTTCTACATGAAAATCACAGAAGGAGACAACCCCACCTTCAAAAACCTCTTCACAGGAAAGATACTTATTTCAGGCATGATATTCTACACCATGACCCTCATGATAATCAGCCTCCTATTCGGAGGAATCATGAGCAACATAGGAGGAGCAGTATGAAAAGAAAAGGCATGGAACCACACTACATCATAGTATCCATCGCCATAACAGCCATACTAGCAGCGGCAGTCGCCCAAGTCATGAACGCCGGTATAGAAAAAGCACTAACACAGATTGCACAAGCACTGACAGCAAAATGAAAAAAAGAAAAGGAGACATAGGACCGATAAGCACCACGCAAGCAATAGTACTATCCCTAATAATAGCCACAGTGCTTGCAAGCTTCATAATACCACTTATACTAGGCGCCGTAGACGCAGCAGGATGCAGCGGAAATCTACAAGGCATCATGAGCATGCTGGCAGACGCAACCCAGAGTGAAGTACCATGCTGAAAAGAAAAGGACTGGGCTTCCGCGCACTCGTAACCATGGCAGTAACCATGATCACAGTCACAGTTCTAGCCGCAACATGGACCACAGGACTGGTAAACGACACACTTACACAGGGACAAAACAAAATAGAAAACCAGCAAAACACCCTCTCCGGACAGATACAGATAAAAAACAAGGAAACACTCGCAGACGCAGCACGATACGTATGGGACCGCGCCACAGAATGCAGCAAAGTAAAAAAACAGAACAAAAAGGGAGGATACCCTGGCCTCAAAGACACCTACCTAGGGAAAAAACCCAAATGCTCAGGCATGTCAGTACTCAACCCAACAGACCCTGTCAAAGCCATAACAGGATCAGGCAACGACATGGAAGGAAAATTCAGCAAAATCAAATTCCAGATAAAAAAACCCATAAAACTCAACTCAACCACCCAATACGGCAACCCCGACCCACAAGGAAACAAATTCACCTACATCACCACCGCCCAAAAACACGAATACTACCAAATCACAACAGCACAATGCAACAGCGTAAAGGAAGATGGAAAGTTCTTCCCTCCCTTCCCAACTCGGCAGCAGAGTTCACAAAAACCATACGCATACATTATAACATCTAGCACAGATGGAAGCAAGAGAGTTACCGCTACCAAAAGCTCATGGACCTGGGAACAGTTCAAACAGAAGTACTCTCAGGGACAACTACAACAAACACCTCAGGGAATATACTGTAACAAAAATGCAGAGGGAAGGCCCTTAGTAGGCACAATTAAAGGACCTATTAATGAACTGTTTAAGAGAAATTCGATGGAAGGTTCTGTAACTCTCCAGCTATGCCCAGGGGACAAGGGCTTTATACAGGTCAACAAGAAGAAGCCACAGAACGATGGTGAAGTTTCGGATTCTATCGGAGGTACAACGTATGAGAAAAGATTCGGTTTCATACAGTTGACAAGTCTTGGTGAGAGCTGTAGCGGAGGAAGCGCCAAGCCTGCACCACCAGATATACCTCCAAGTGCTACGACATCAGGAAGTATCTTGCGGGTAGAAGTAAACGTGGATAACTATCCTAAAACAGGTGAACGTTTCCGGTTATACGATGAGAGAACACATATAGGAACAGGAAGTCGTGCTCCAGTGCTTACACCCCCCAATGACAAGAACTTGTGTAAACTGAGCCTTCGTGAAGTGGACTCTTTTGCTACTATAGGCACTTACCATGACGATGGTAGAGTACTGTTCAATCAAGGAGCAAAAATCGAAAGGAATGGAGTATTCCCGGATAAAGACAGCAACAGTATAGTCAGAACCAACTGGCAGATAGACTACAGAGACGGTGAAAACAAAAGAGGCGAACTCCTGGCAGAAGACTTATACGACGAACTGATGAGCACAGGCTTCACAAACGACAGAATAGCCAGAGAATTCAAACTACTGGAAGACAGCAAGGAAGAAGGTAAAGATCTGTTCAACCTCTATGGCGACATGATATGTGGAACGTCAAATGGAGCGGCAAGAGCTAAGTGGCACGTCTGCAGCGATGATCGAGAAGGCATGGAAGTATCAGTAAACAGTCAGACCTGGATATGCCAGGACAACAACTGGAAAAAGAGATAAAGAAAGTAGTCTAATAGCCTTGTGCCCGTAGCACACCCTCCACTTCCTTAACATCTACTACTTCACCGTCTTTAACGAAATAGAAATTTCTCAAAGCACTTTTTTCCCTGTAATCCCCAGTAACTGCCTCCTCCTTAGTGAAGGGAGCTTCTAGAAAGGTGCCGAACGTGTCCTGAGGAGTAATCTCTTCCATTATTGGACCCATCCTAGGATGTCTATCAACATATGTCCTTACGTCTCTGTTCTTGGCACCCATGATTTTCTCTGCTGCCTCTTCACGCGTGACATTCATACTTCCAGCATGCATATGGATAAGACGGTTGTCTTCAACTACTGCAGCCAAGGGTACATTGTTTTCATTCAGGGTAAAGTCACCAGTGTAAAAAGGATTGCCATCTACTTCTCCCTGTTTCTCGTACCCTTCATCAGAAAGTCTTTCCTCCAGTTGATCTTCGGTGAGCTTGGTGTTAGCCACTCCTAGAGAACCGCTACCCGCGGCGTCACGAGATTCCTTTGCCTTAATCAGAGGAACGGCTCCTATCGCAGCATCATCTTTCCATTTTTCTTCAAACGGATCCGATACATCCTCCAGTATCTTCTCATTATCTCTATAGACTACGTCAAGCGGTATTGCTGGGCCTCTACATGTGTCACAGTCAGGGTAAACCGCATCTTTATTGTATAGTTCTCCAACGGCAGGGACGTATTCCATGAACTCGTAGTTGTCCATAGGTTCAGGATCAACCGGGTACCCTTCATCTCCCTGTGTCCTATCCGTGTTTTCTGAGGTACTGGTCTGAGTTGTTCCCTGTTCTGTAGAACTGACGTCAGTGTTCTCTTTGTTGGAGTTTCCGCCGAGGCATCCTGCAGTTACTCCCACGGTTGTTGCGCCTAGTGCTTTTAGCATGTCTCTCCTTGTCACGCCTCCTTCTTCTTGTTCTTGTTTTCCGTTCAGTACTCGTTTTGCGAAGCCTTCGCCTGAGCTGTCGTCGGTTGGCATGTTTCTTTGTTTGGAAACCACTTTTTATAAATGTTACTGTTTGGTGGCGACAGCAGTGTTTTTATTGTGGGGGTTCTCTTGTCTTATTATGGATCCTATTGATTTGACAGGTAAGGCGGCTTTGGCGGTTGTAGTTATCCTGATTTTGGGCACTATTGCGGTTTTGGGGAAGGGTATGTTGAATGATTTTGTGTCTCAGGTGTCTTTTTCGGTGCCTTGAAAACTGATTTTAATGAGGGTGTGTAATTGTTTTGGTGTGAGCCGGAAAGGTATGACAAAAGCGGTCAGTGTGGTAGTGATGATAACCGTGTTAGTGATAATGGCTTTGGCCGTGTTGAGTATGGGTGTTGATACGAAGGATTCTTTTAGCGGTTTTCTGATGGATATAATAGGAGGGTTTGATGTCTGATGGATGTACCTAAAGCAGTTATGTGGATTGCTATAGTTGTTTTCACAGTTTTTATAGGTTTAGCTGTGTTTACAACTGCTTCAGAAGGTTTCAAGTCTAATACAAGTAGTGGTGGGGAAAAATGGAATAGTATTTTTGACTGTGTTGCGGAGCAGAACTCATTGAATCAGTCGGAGTGCCAGGTGAAGTTCTGTGTGGAGGATGGAGGCAGTGAGAAAGAGTGCAAGGGTGAGGTCTATGGAGGTAGTTAGTCCGTGAGCAGTCCCTCTGTTCTTCCAAGAGTAATCGTAAGTTTGATGGGGGTTGGAGCTGCAATTTTTGTTGTTACCAGTGTGGCGGTCGGAACTACTTCGGCTGCTGTGGCTAATGCGGATAGGAAGAAGTTTAACGACATGATAAGTGAGTTCCGTACGAAGTGCGAGTCTTCACGTACCCGGACAACCAGTGGAAACAGCGGTACTTCTGCTGCAGAGTTCAGTGTAGGTTTCAAGAACGGCGAGAAGCTTTCTGTGAAGCAAAAGGATATCGGTGGTTTCAGCAAGAGCGTGGTTTCTTTGAGCCGGAGACATGAGAGTTCGTTGAGTGCCGATGTTAAGGATTGCAAGTTGAGGACAGAGAACGGACCTTTGAATGTTCAGTCTGAGGTGACTCTGAGGGTTTCCTGTGTTGGTTCTCAGTGCGGATGTGAGAACACTGATCTGGAGAACTGTCATCCTGTGCTTGAGGTGAGTGTTAAGTGAACGGAAGTGAGGTTATACTTGCGGCGATCTGGATGGTCAACGCAGTTATGATCCTAGGTGTTATAATACAGGGTCAGGGCTATACTGCCCAGTATCTGAAGGAACAGACTATCGATCTTCAGGCTAACAGGATAAAGAACGCGGCACTTGCTCTCTCCACTTATCCTCAAGGCTTCATAGAGATCGACTTGAAGGGCTACAGGTTCAGGAACGAGGGCGGAGGTAGAATAAACATCAGTTACAAGGAAACGTCTAGGGAACGTGAAATCCCTCAGAGTACAGATTTCAAGGGTTACAAAGGTTTGAAAACTCAGACGTTGATAGAAGACACTCTATGCATTAACCATAGCCAGGGAGGTTTCCTCAGGTTCAAGGAGGGGAAGTGTTAGTGGGATGGGGTGACTGGACCCGGCCTATAGCAGTTACTACCAGCGTCCTTATCTCGCTTTTTCTTGTATACCAGATAAACACAGCAGGACTTAACAACATCGCTTTCGAGATAAATACCACACAGCAGGAGAATTACAGAAAGGCAGTAGTCCTGGAGAATCTGCTTTCTTTGGATGCTGATAAGGATGCCTTCAAGGACTCGGACAGTCTTTCCAGTATAAAAAAGATGGATGATCAGAGAGCGGTTATACCTCTTGAGTACTTTACCAATCCTCTGGACAGCGGCGACAAGTATCCGGATCTGGACTCGGCCGGTGTCGGCTACAGGAAAAAAGATAAGCACTGCTACATTCCCCAGGTCAACGGTCTGGACGGTGAGAACTTCGGCTACTACCTTCTGGACATACAGAGCTCCGGGCCCCAGTACTTCCCACCGTCCTGTCAAAAACCTCAAGGTAAAAACGCGTTTTCCAGTCCGGTCCTTCTTTCACAGGCAGCAACCGGTGAAAAACCTATAGCAGCAAGGGTGTACATCTATGAAATCAAGTAAAGGCCAGAGCCTGATAGCTATCGTGGTACTGACAAGTACTGCGTTCATGTATGCTCTTGTTATTATGATGTTGACCCTGGCTATAGGGAACCCTTTTGAAACTCAGACAGATACACAGATAGCTAACAAGCTTGGAGAGGTCCGGAAACAGTCTCTGATCACTAGCACGTTACAGGACAGAATGTGGCGGGCTGACAGCATATCAGAAGGAAAATATGACAGCAGGACTGCCTACAAGATAATATCTTACTACTACTCCACTCCAAGCGGTGAGAAAGTACACGTTGATGGAGAAAGTTACTCCAAGTCAACGGTGCGGAACGATATAAAGAACTACCTGCAGCAGAAGATGTCAAGAACTTGGACAGGAGTACAGGATGTCAAGTACCGTTTGACACTTGTAGACTACAGTAGTCCCAGAAGTGATAAGATATCTATAGGGGACTACCAGCCAGAGGGTACGGGCTACAAAACCAGCTTCCCTCTCGCACTGGTAGACGGAGATCAACTAACTCTAACTTTATGGACCTTGAACTCTGAAGGGGTGTACAGCAAGAGATGAAAAAAGGAAACGTCGCAAGCATACTTCCAGCACTGGCAGTATTCATATCAGCGTCAGCGCTCTCACTTCAATCCATGGGAGTAACCGAAGCCATGGCATCAGAAGTAGGTGAGTCAGTAGGAGATCTCTCCCTGACAGTACACACCAGGGTAACGGCCGACAACTTCTTCTACAACTGGATGCCCTACGGCGGAGCATACTCAGTACACAACACAACATACAACCTGTCCAAAGTAGGCGGAGGAGCAGACATACACTGGCGGACAAAAAACGGTTACACCCCTCAAGACGCCTACGGAGACGCACTGGAAAACCTGCGTCTCAAATCTAAAAACTACTTCAATAAAAAATACGTGGAAGCACGTAAAGGACTGCAGTGTGACTCGGAAACAGGTCTAATACAACTACTCCCCAGCTACTCAGAGCCGTTAACTCAGTGGAACGACCTGGAATTCTGGATTTTAACCACAAGTCCCCTCAATGCAGAATGCGGGGACAGAAGAGAAACAAAGTACCAGGCCCAAGAAGAATACTTCAGATCCTACGGCAACGCATCCGACAACAGATATATCTCTCTTGCCAACCGAACATCCAAGTTCTTCACGGACCTGAGCAACTCCTTTTCATCAAACGTTCAGGACAAGTACTCCAACACGGAAAAAGCATGCGGATATGCCCCTACTGATGAAGCAGAGGCAGGTGCCTTAAACCAGGTTAATCCAGATGTAAGAGAAGCGTTTAACACAGTAAACAGTAACTACCCTTTGGATAACAAGTTCAAGAAGATAGAAAGCCAGATAGTTAACTCAGTCTTCACCTTAACGTATGGACACACTACTGATCTATTCAAACCCTCCAGGGAATCCATGGACACATGGACGACGGAAAACTGCTGTGACTGCTGCGGTGAAAGCGATAGATGCAGCCCTTCTTACTGGCATTACGCCAGGAAGGATATATGGCCAGGCATAACAAAAGTAAACTACACACTCAAAGACCCTAAATACCAGATCCCTACAGAAGAGGGTTGGAGGCATCTTGAGTTCCAGGTAGAGCCTTACACCCATTACTTCCAGAAGGACTGAACATAAGGCCAAGTGTAATTATATAACTTTCAGCGGAAAAATGTTCTAACAGGTGACTAAACTAGTGGCAGAACAAGTAGAAGAAGACGACAACACAGTATACGTCGGTTCAAAACCTGCGATGAGTTACGTTCTCGCTGTAGTAACACAGTTCAACGAAGGGAATGATACAGTACACGTTAAGGCAAGAGGTAAAGCTATTTCACGTGCAGTAGACGTCGCAGAAATCGTCAGAGACAGGTTCATTGAAGATGCAGAAGTTGAAGATATCAACATCGGCACCGATCAGATTGAGACTGACGAAGGCGACGAGATCAACGTCTCATCAATCCAGATCGACCTCAACGCACCTTAAAGAACCTTCTTCAAACCTTTTTCTCCACACCCTCTCCTTTTTTACTTTCCTCAACTCTAGGCGCCTCCGGATCAAAGCGTTTTTATACAACCCTATACAACAGTTTCCATATGAACAGCAGAAAAGGTCTATCCCAGATACTATGGCTTATAATCGCAGGAGCAGTACTCATGATGACAGGACTATCACTAATCGTACTAAGCCAAGGCGGAATAACCAGCACAAGCAACCAAGCCAACACAGCAGCCTGTACAAACGCCGTGAACACAAAATGCCAGCTTACAGGAGCCAATTCAATCAACCCTCCTGCCACCTGCATGAAAGACGGAAAACTTATACCAGAGGTAAAGTCTAAGTACGGTTCCGGAGAGGGCAAGATAAGTTGTCCTTCATCAGATTAAACCTTTGACTACATCAGACATACAAGTCCTACAGACCACGAGGAGTACACATGGAGCTAAAGAAACGGAAAGGATTTAACAGCATATGGGCAGTCCTAATAGGGGCTTTAGTTATAATGGCTCTTGGACTAGCCTTTCTACCAATAATAACTAATGCTACAACAGGTTTGCAGGACACCACCGATAAGATAGAGTGTGGAGCACAGAGCGACTTTGGTTCAAATATTCCCGGTATAAGCGGAGATAACTGCGATACACGAAACAGCGATAGCCCAATGGGCGAAGATCCTGGTGACGGCAGTCCGGGAAGTGGAGGAGGTGATGTTGAGATAACGCAGGCACATATTTTGACGGGAACGAATAATAATTTGCGGGTAACTGCTTCTGCCAAAAATACCAGCGATCAGGTTCAACAGATAAATATCTCAGTCGGGAAACTACTTCGTGACGGTGATGATGGTTGGATAGAACAGAATTCCACACAGTGTCCTCCAAATTCTTGCACGGTAACGACCGATCCTATAACGAAAAAGAAAGATATGAAGATCGGTGTCTTCCTCGGAAAAAAGAAGGATCCTATAGCGAACGGACTGGAAAAGAGTGAGTTAAACGCGCACGTGGTTAAAACATTATTCTGGGAAGACGACGAGTGGAAGGTGAAAAAATAAGATGAAGAAGACTAAACTGGCTTTCACGGTTCTTATCCTGTTATCAGGAGTTCAAATGACATCAGCTCAAACCGAGGCAATACCAATAGAGGCTGTAGACCTCCATCGTAACATACTTACTGAGTCAGAGATCTACAAGCACGGGACTTACCGATTCACTACATTCGGGGACGATTACAATAGTTATAAGTGGTGGCATTATGAAGTTAACAGAAATGTAGATTCAGCGGAAACCTACTGCGAGAACAATTACAACAGGAACCAGGTAGAAAGCAGCGGCGATATGTTCAAGGCCAGTTTTGGAGACTCTGAGAAGGCCGTGATATGTGTAAACGGTTCTAAGAACGGAAACTCTCATATCAGTGGTAGAGTGTTTGATCTTAAGGATGTTGACTATATGAAAGACGAGTGGGGTGGCTGCTCTCAGCCGGGACAGGATCTAGTTTTTAATGCAGAACTGGTTGGTAGCGGCCCATTTGCGAGTTACGATGAGGCCACTGTTAAGGGGTGCTGGAGTGTAAAAGGAGTTTATAAAGCAGCCGAAGGAATGTACAAGGAGAAACGTCTGCGAGGTGTGATGTTAAACGTGGGTTATACAGATAAAGTCAAGGGTGAAAAGAAGACGTCATGGATAAGCGGTACAGTTAACACTAACACGATGGATAGATTAATTACTCCTTCCTGCGATAATGGTGACTGCAGCCTTCCTTCAAGCAGCATCACTGATATAGAGATTCAGGGAGATGGAGGCATTTTCAAAGTCGACTTGGCGAAAGGTAAGACGAACTATCCGGTAGACGTGCATATGGAAATGCTTGGCAGCTACAAGCATGAGACCGGAGGAAAAGTAAAAGGAGGAGAAAACGGCCTTAGTGGCTCTGAACTACGAAAACAATGCGACACCCCAGGTACCTGTGATATAGTGAACCAGATCGACTTTACCGTAGATCCTGATGCTGCAGGAGGCCAGTCGCCAAAAGACGGAGGCAGGGACAAGCCAGAGGGTAACCCTGATAACCCGGATTCAGATGTACCCTTTTCAGGCGGATGGGATGGATCCAGTTTAAAGCTTTTAGGAAAAGTTCTCAGTCTGCTGTAACTTATCTAGATACCGAGGTTTTCTTCTATTATTTTCTCTATTTCCCAGATCTGGTCTATTTTTTCTGGTTTTTTGTCGTTGTTGACGGTTATCAGTGGTACCGGGTTTAGTGTGTGGGATGTGTTGGGGTTTTCCGGTGTTCCCATGTCTTCGCAGTTTCCGTGGTCAGCGGTTATCAGCATGGTGTAGTTGGTTTCCTTTATTTTTTCTTCGAGTCTTCCGATGTTTCTGTCTACTGTTTCGACTGCGGTCTTTGCTGCTTCGAGGTCTCCTGTGTGTCCTACGAGGTCGCAGTTTGCGAAGTTCAGCAGTATAAACTCTTTCTCTCCCTCATCCAGGGCTTCCAGGACCACGTCTGTGATGTCGTCGGCGTGCATCTCCGGTTTCTGGTCGTAGGCTTTGATCTTGTCTGATTCCACGAAGTGCCGCTCTTCATGGTCGAACTCGAGTTCTCTCTGGCCGTTGAAGAAGTACGTGACGTGCGGTCGTTTCTGTGACTCTGCTACGCGTAACTGGCTGAGACCTTCTTCTTCGATTTTTTCTCCCAGTGTGTTTTCGACTACCTGTTTTTCAAACATTACAGGGTTTTCAAAGTCCTTGCGGTAGCGGAACATGGAGACGAAGCCCGGCCTAACAGGGTTTCTGAACTCCTCAAAGTTTTCTTTCAGTAGCGCTTCGGCGATCTGTCGCTCCCTGTCTGCCCGGAAGTTGTAGAAGACAACCTGGTCATCGCTTTCTATGCCTTCAAAGTCTTTCCGTGCTGCAGGGACTGTGAAGTAGTCGTAGTCACCGTTGCTGTATGTCTCCTCCAGTGCTTTCCGTGGATCTGTGAACTGGAGGCCTTCTCCCTCCGCCATGGTTCTGTATGCTTTTTCCGTACGGTCCCAGTTGTGGTCGCGGTCCATGCTGTAGTATCGGCCCATTACGGTGGCGATCTCGCCTCCGAATTTTTGTGTCCATTTCTCTATCCGGTCCAGGAACTTCTCCGCGCTTTTCGGAGCGACGTCTCTTCCATCGGTGAAGCAGTGGATCTTGACCTCTATTTCGTAGTCAGAGGCAATTTCAAGAAGTGCTTTGAGATGTTCTATGTGTCCGTGGATTCCGCCGTCGGAGATGATTCCGGCGAAGTGTACCGTGGAGTCCTCTTCTTCGGCTTTCTCCAGCGCGTCTTTCAGGGCCTTTTTCTCTCCCAGTTTGTTGTTTTCGATCGCTTCGTTGATCCTGGTCAGTCGCTGCGGTATCTTTCGACCTGCTCCAAGATGTAGATGGCCGACCTCTGAGTTACCTGTGTATCCTTCGGGAAGGCCTACGGCAGGGCCGGATGCCTCTAATTTGTCGAACCCTTGTCTTGTCATGAGTTTGCCGAGGTTGGGTGTCTGTCCCTGTTTGAATGCGTTTGCTTCTGTCTTTTCTCTGAGTCCGACGCCGTCCATGACCACGAGGAGTACCGGTTTCATAAACTGTTTTTGGGTTTCGGTAGATTTTATTAACTCGGATAGGGAATCTGTTTTCATGGGTATTGAAGAGAATATTGAGGATGCGCGGGGCCGTGTTGAGGAGGATGACATGGATGATTTGAGGTCCCGTCTGGAGAGCCTGGAGCTGGAGTTTCAGAACCGTGAGATACATGACAGAGCAGCCCAGAAGAGGATAGAAAGGGTTGAAAGGAGCCTGGAGGATATTGATAGCTGTGAGGACCTGGAGCAGCGTATCGAGGAAGTTGAAAGGCAACTGGTGGATCTTTCACGTGGTGTTGACGAGAGAATAGATAAGTCAGTGGAGAACCAGGTACGGGAGTTAAGAGATGATGTCGATGATGTGAAGAACGATATGGAGAAGCTGGCCTCTGCTGTCATGGAGATTTCAGACATGCTAAGCCGGTAAGTGTGTTGTCACTTTGTATTCTACAAAGGCTTTTAACTTTTTGACAGGAAACCGGTACCAGAGGTAAGATGGCTGAAGAAGTTATATTCGGGGGAGACGAAGAAGACGAAGGCGAGCAGGAAACCCTTCTGGAACAGGATGAAAGCAGTGAAGAAAGCGCTGAAGCCAGCGAGGAGGAAACCAGCGAAAACAGTACCGGGAAAGAAACAGATAGCTCAACTGAAGAACAACAGATGGAGGAAACTCAGGAAAACAAGGAACCGGAAGAACACGTGGAGAAGATCGAAGAACTGGAAGAAAAAGTAAGCAGCCTTGAAACAGAGATAGAAGAGTTCTCTGATCAGGAAGTATCTTACAACGTGGAAGAACTAAAGGAAGAGGTGAAACAGGATGATTCTATCCAGGAGCTGGAGGACCGACTGGAAGAGTTGAGAGATGACTTTGAAAGGATTGAAAGTCTTGAAAACGAGCTGGAAGAGCTTGACAGGGAAGATCCTGGCCTGGAAGACGAAATCAACAGGATTGAGGAAGAGTTCTCTGAAAAGTTCGAGGACTTCAGGTCGAGGATGAACGAAGTTGAGGAAAGCAGGGAACTGGAAGAGCTTGAAGAGGAAGTTGAGAAGGTTAAGGACCGTGTCGCGGAGAAGACAGATCTGATCAACAGCTTGAAAGAAGATTACGACGAAAAGATAAGCAAGGTTTCCTCCCTTGAAGACGAAGAGCTTGGAAGCCTGAATGAAGACGTGGACACACTTGAAGAAGACTTGAAGGAAGCGAAAGAAGACATAGACAGTATCAGAGATGAAGTTGAGGGGGAAAGTTCAGAAGTCGAAGAACTGAAGGAAAAAGTATCAGAGCTTGAAGAGAAAGAAGAGAAACTGGAAGATTTAGAGAACAGGCTGAGCGAAGTGGAAGACCTGGGAGAAGAGGTAGACAAGCTTGAGGAAGAAAGCAGAAAGTTAGAGGAGCTTCGTGAGGATGTAGAGGATCACAGGGAGAAAAGTTCGGAGAAACTGGATGAGCTTGAGGAGAACATAGATGACCTGGCAGCCATGATAGACAGTAAAGCCGATCTTGAAGAGTTTGAAGAGGTCAAGGCCCGGCTCTCAGAGGTTGAGGAGAGAAGCTTCGAGGATCTTCTGATAAAGGCTGAGAACCTGGAGAACAGGATCGAGAAGCTGAGAGACAACCAGGAGGAGATGGATATCTCCAAGCTACAGAAAGAGGTAGATCAGCTTAAAGGCATGGTATCGGACTTCAAGTGGATATTCAACGACTTCGACGACCTGGCAGAGCTTAAGCTGCTGTCAAAGGATGAGTACCGGAATCTGCAGAGCAAGATAGAGGAAGTGGAGAAGACAGCAGAAAAAGAAGAAGGGAGTTCACCTGATACGTCCGGAATGATAGAGGACCTGAACCAGAACCTGGAGAAAATACTGGAACAGGCTCAGAGAAGTGATAAAAAGGAGTTTACAGAAGTAAAAAGCCGTATCAGGTCGCTGGAAGAAAAGGTAGAATCAAGAGATGCTGAAGTCACACAGGAAGACCTTGAAACAGTAGTTGACGAGCTTGACCGGCAGGAAGAAGCTATAGAAGACATCAGGGAAGGCTACGAGGAACTTGGAGAGATGATGCAGCTGGTTCTGAAAGAACTCCGGGAGACAAGAGACATGGAGTTCTCAAACTAGAAAAATACGTTACAGACACATTTTTTCAGGTGAAGCTGTCCAGCCCTGACTGCCTGGACTCAAGAGCTGCCTGCAGGTCGTTAAGACCTGAATCCACTCTTTCCTCCGAGAAATCGTGCTGTTTCACAAGCACGTCCTTTATATCTTCTCTTTCAGGCGTACCGAACTTGAAGTCTACATCCTCTACAGGCGGGTTTCGGAAGAATTCAAGTATCTTCTCCGGGTCGTTGTCCGACTTCCATTCAACTTTCTCATCTTCCAGCAGTTCATTGAAGCTTCCATGTTTTTTGACAAGTTTCAAAGCTGTTTTAGGGCCTACACCGTAAACTCCGTCCGGGTTGAAGTCTGTACCTACCAGTATACCCAGCCAGATAAGTTTTTCATGCGTTATATCCAGTTCTTCAAGCACCGACTTCAGCTCTATCCTCTCCGTGGAAACCTCTTTCCTGCCGCCGCCGGAACTCTTCCTTGTCTTCCGGGAAGTAAGATTCCTTACCATGGTGTCAGCACCGAAGAGAAGACAGTCCCAGTCCTGAGAGCCAACAGCATACACGTCACTTCGGCTTACCATGTAGGCTGCCTGTGCCTCACCTTCGCTTGGAGCCACGATGTATGGAAGTCCCATAGCGTCAAGCAGTTTCTGAGCTTCCTCAATCATCTCGCCTGTCAGCTTAGAACTCTGTGTGGCTTTGGAGTACGCCTCTGAGATCTTACCCTCTTCCCTTAATCTTTCCCATTCCTTCCTTGCTTCCTCCCGTCTTTTCCTTCTCTCCTTGGCCTCCTTTGCCTTCAACTGAGGAGGCTTACCATCAAAAACGTAGACAGGCCGGATGTTATTCTCCAGCAGGTTTATACTGCGGTAGAAAAGTCCTGAAAGATGGGAAGTAACCTGACCGGACGAATCCTTCAGAGGAGTGCCATCCCTCTGTCTTATAATCGAGAGAAACTGGTACATAGTATTCATAGCATCGACTGCGACAACCCTGTCATTCAGGTCAGCAAAACTGATCTCTTCCGGCTCCACCAGCTCTCCCAGATCTACTCCCATAACAGTACTTAACGTCCAGGAAACTTATAGAGATTAACAAAAAAGAGAATTTAGGAAAAGAAGATGATTTCAGAGCTTGTCGAAATGCTCCAGTTCAATGCTCTGAACGTTGTCCAGTTCCTCAAGTTTCTCTTCAACTGCATCCGTTCCTCCTTCCTCATCAGTCGTGATAGTAGACACTTTTACAGCCTTGAGGCCGAAAGCTACCTCTTCCTCTCCGAGATCCTCAACATCCAGTACCTCTCTGACCTGGTCCTTGACATCCTCTAAATCGGTTTCAGAGTCTTCCGGCATTACCTTGTAAACACACGAAATCTTTCCCATAAGTTTTCCAACACCTACAAAAAAAAAGAAGACAAGAAAAAGTTATAACCAGTACGATTCAAGAGAGCAGAAGAGGAAAAACCTCCATCACTAAAACGGAAGCTTCCCTCTAAGCTCCTTAAGCTTCTTCATAACATCCATAGACTAACTTTCACCTTACACAAGAACAGTATTTACAAGACGCATTTTTAAAACTACCAAGCCATCAACCCTATACACCATTAACACGCCCTCATGGTCTAGCTGGAAAGACGGCACCTTGCGGAGGGACTCCTAACGCAGAGTAACCGAAACTCTTCTGGAGTTTCTGGTGACGCACAAAATCGCATGAAGCGATTTTGGAGTCGCACACATTGAACCATTCTCAAAGAATGGCTCTTAGAAAGTCCTAGCAGATAGGTGCAGATCCGGGGTTCAAATCCCCGTGAGGGCGCTGGAGTTTCTGTTATAAACCCTAGAAACCCTTATGAGAGGGTGCGTCATGGGGGTTGTTTCACAGGGTTACGTCATGACAGCGTGGCTTCCACGGAGGGCACATTATGACCCCATGCTTCGCCCGTGGTTGAAGCAGGTATTCAGGTGTTTTCAGCCTCATAAGGCCTAAATCAGGCTGTAGATATGTCTGAATATGGTTTTTAGGTATAATTCAGATCTTACGAGGGGTCTTGAGATTAGGGGCCTCTAGAGAGGGCCTGAAAATAAGGGGTTCATGAGACCCTGGTTTAGGCTGCCCTCTCATGAGAGGTCTGCCTAGCCTCTGGTTATCTCATGAGATGTTGCTTTCAGCCCTCCCTCTATTTAGAGATGTCTGATCCTAGAGAGTCTAATTAGGTGTCTATAAGAGGTCATAGGCATCAGGGTATAGGCCCGGCCACACACCCCTCTTGACACCGCCGTGACACAGGAGGAGGGGGTGTATAGGTGCTGATAGATACCTATAGGCGGTTTCTAGACCTCTCTTGACATTGGTGTGACATCTTTTGACACCTTTTGTCATCTATTCTCGTTTAGTATGTAGTGAGTGTCACTGCCTTCTCCTCGCCTGTCTATCCATCTTTTTTCTATCAAGTTATTCAGGTCTCTTAAGGCTGTCTTCTTTGATATTTCTCCACTTACCAGTTCTTGATAATCGGAAGAAGTGATTTTTTCTGAGAAGTAGAGGTGTCTAATTGCCTTTCTCTGCCGTTGGTTGAGGTCCTGGGGTATTTCCCTGCCTATCAAGTTGACTACAAACTTCCCGTTATCGACAAAATCAGGCTTTGGATAATTCCTGTCAGTCATTTCTTTTGTTATTCTCTGTATTCCTGTCCCCATTTCTTCAGCAAGTTCCATTCTCTGCATTACACTTGCTATTGTTGGGTTTCTCTGTATTGATTCATCTTCCCAGAGGTCATCTATTGACATATTGCCTATGAGGCCTCCAGGGTTGCTTATTTCTACTCTATTAGGATATACCTTTACTTGAGTCTTTTGCCTCTGATTATGATAATCTCTGTGCACAACTGCATTAACTAAGGCCTCTCTTAGAGCGTTGGTTGGGTACTGATTCACTGTTTCCCTACCCGTGTCTTTGACTCTTCTCTTAGATCTGGTGTTGTCGTGGATAAAGTCTATAGCCTCAAAAACTGCTAATATAAGCGGAGAGTTAATCTCTTTCTTTTCTACCCATTCTATATCATCATCTTCTGACTCAAAGGCTATACACTGGATTCCGGAGTTGGGAACGAATCTTTCCGGTTTAACTCCGAATAAGATAGCTCCTGCATTATTAACCTCTATTTTATCCTCCTCTGTATGTGCAAGACCTAAATGTCTAAGCATTGAATCGTTTTCAATCTCTTCTTCCGATATTTTTGCACGTTCCTGAAATCTGCTAACGGCCTCAGAGTCTATATCTTCTGGATATTGGAATCTTCTGCACTCGACTTGCTCAAAGTTTATATCTCCACTTTCTTCCATCAAGGCCCTTATTTGATCATGAGACATTGATTGATCCACAGTGTCTTGCCTGATATAATAGCCAGAAGGGGCTTTATTCACTGCATCCTTATTTCCTTCTACATCCACGACCAACAAGCCGTCTATCGCATCTATATTGGTGCTTAGAACACCCTCAACAGTATTTATTTCGTCTTGGACATCAGATCTTTTGTCGTTTAAATTCCATTTATCAAGTCCTGGCACTCTGCTACCATCATCTTCCAGACCAATAATAAGTTTACCTCCCTCTGCGTTAGCAAAAGAAGTAACTACCACAGCTACATCGCTTACAGAACGCTTAAACTCTGTTTTTTGATCTTCTCCAGTCTTAATAATAGCTCGTAGTTTCTCTTCATCCATATTTCAGAACCCGTTAAAAGTTCTAAAGTATCTTTCGACTATTCAGCTTCTTCCAGTTCTAAACTTCCTTTATCGGTGAGATGCCACTCCAGTTCTTCACCGTCTTCCCAACCTTTTGCATTTCTCATATTTTTTGGGAACTGTAATTGTGGCCTGATCTGTTGAGTCTTTGACTTGAAGCTTGTAACTCATAACGTTATAAAGAACGTTAAAACTACTTAAATCTGGCGAGTTAATACCTATATAGCCCACTTTTGATAATAGACCGGATTAATCCCTGTGAGGGCGCTCCCGGTGTTCTTCCATCAGTTGATTTTTATTTCAGCAGGACTGGTTCTCTATTTATGGCTGTGTTCAGTGTTTTGAGGGAGAGTTTTGAGTTTTTGAGTGAGCGGCCCCGTGTTTTTGTGCCTAAACTGTTTTCTACTTCTGTAAGCAGTTTTCTGATAATCGGGTGGATGACCGGGAGGATCAGTCCTCTCACTTTTTTCCTGAGTTTTCCCTTTATAGCGGTTATCGGCAGTTTCAGCCCTGTGATGGTTTCTTCGATGGTTGACAACGGGAGTTCTGTAAGAGGTGCGTTCCGTGATTCGTTGAAGCTATGGAGAAGCTTGCTGGGCCTCACTGCGTTGACTGTCTTACTTGCGTTTCTGAACAGTCTGCCTTTTTCCCTGGGCCTGACCGCGTACCTGTCTACCGGCGACAGTTTCTGGGTTTTACTGGGCGGAGGTGTAAGCCTTGTGTCCCTGGTGGCTATCGGTTTTGCTCTCTACTTCGTCCCCGTAACCCTCCTGAAGAAGAAGGATTTGATGGAGAGCCTTCAGGACTCTTTTAGTGTTTCCCGTCGGAACAGAGGTGAGGTACTGGGGCTTACAGTGTTCTCTATACTTGTGCTTTCCGCTGCTTCTCTGACAACCGGCTATCTCAGGGACCTGGGTCTTGCCGTGTTCTACATCGGCAGAGTGGTTTCTTCAGTGGTCGGAACGTACGTACTGGTGGTTTCACCCAGTTACTATCTTCACGGGGAAGATACATGATGGAGATAGAGCTGTCAGACAGAGAGATAGAGGTGGAAGTCGCCAACACAGCTTTAAAACGTGGCCTGGGCCTCTCACTCAGGAGTAAAGGCAAGATGCTTTTCGTTTTTCCGTCGGATACACGGGCACCTATCGACATGATGCTGATGAGGAAAAGCCTCCACCTGTACTTCATGGACTCTAGTGGAGAGGTCATACATGTCAAGAAAGCGGAGCCCTGGTACCGGCTTCCAGAAAAGTTCTTTCACAGGCCTGAAGAGAAGTACAGGTACCTGCTGGAAAGCTTTGAAGATCTGGAGATAAGAGAAGGTGACCGACCGGATTTCAAGCTGATTTAAGCTTTTACTTTTCACTTAGTGATATGGAGCTTTCAAAATTCTGTCCAAGGTGCGGAGAGGAAACAGAGAAGCTTTACGGCGAGAAAAAGCAGCTGTGCGCCGAATGCTTCCCTGAGAAGAACAGTCTGCTCGACATCCCCGAAGAGGTAGAGATCAAGATCTGTTCGGTCTGCGGAAGAATGGCGCACCACGGAGAATGGGTTGAAGAGTACACAGTACAGGAACAGATCGGTCTCGCGTTCTCTGACTTCGCAGAGGAAGACGTGAGGATGGAGCTGCAGTACTGGGAAGAAGATGAGGACATGTTTGTACGCGTACACTCGTTCAGAGATGAGATACATGATGATGCCGATACCATGCTTGAATTCCAGGAAGTTCAGTGCACTGAATGCTCAAAGTTCAACGGAGGATTCTTCAAGGCCAAAATACAGCTGCGAGGCGACAACCTGGAACCTGTATCCGAAGCTATAGTGGACAAAGCCGCAGAACTTACAAATGAGAACAGGAAGGACTTCCTGTCCAACGTAGAGGAAAACGACCACGGCTACGACTTCTACCTGTCGACAGAGCCTATGAACAAGAAAATACTCGGCATGCTCCGCGACCGGTTTGACCCTGAAATCCAGAGAAGCTACGAACTGATCGGAGAGGAGAACGGAGAAGAAGTCTACAGGAACGTCGTATCAGTAAGAGTCTAGAAACGTGCCTGGCCACCTTATTTTTTCTTCAAGACTGGCCGAATGTGACCTCCTCTCCTACCTAAGCCTTCGGCTGAGGAAGGAGCTTCCAACCCATTCACACAACCAGCATCCAAGATTAGTGCCATGTTACACAGTTGGTCTATCTTGGGAAAGCACGGCTTTCCACTCTTTGCAGGTTTCCAACTCGCTAAAAACCGACTTGCTACACAGAGGTCGGGGTTCAACACGTTGGATCTAGGGTTCGGTCACAGGAACCCTGTTCCGAACCTTGCCACATATTCAGAGCGACAAAATCTGTTGCCCGAACACTCGGCTGTCCGAACTTGGTATATAGGCTCGGAACCTATGGTGATAATATAATGGTAAGAAAAACTTATAAAAATAAAGCCAATTCATCCCCTACCTATCGGAGAAAGGAAGAGGACTTCTCGGCAACGAAAGTTAAAAAGGTTGCACGGGAAATCTCAGTTATGAGCGATCAAGATGGAGAAGAAGATATAGGCCGTGTAAAAACACCGCGTGGAGACCAAGTACTCGGAATCGTACTGAGAAAGGAAGGCGGTGGAAAATACAGAGTCTACTGCACAGACGGCAACAAAAGAATCTGCCGCATCCCAGGAAGCAAGAAGAGAGGCCTATGGGTCAAGAGAGACTCAGTAGTCCTGGTCGAGCCGTGGGATATCCAGGGCGACGAGAAAGGCGACATAGTAGAGAGCTATTCCCAGGCACAGACAGAATGGCTTGAAGACCGCGACTACCTCGACGAAATCTCAGAATTCCTCTAAATTTATGGATTGGAGAAGAGTTTATACGGAAAGTTTAACATCCTTTGTTCTTGTTTTCTAGTTTTGTAATCTTGAAACCAACAACTTATTTGGCAGTTCTGTTCTAAACCAGATTGTGTGAAAGACTCAAACCGTGACTTTGAGGAGAGGTGGAAGGAAGAGAGCAGGAGGATGTTCGACAGTTCAGAGGCAAAGAAGGCGTTTGAGAACGTTTTCAACCATGAGACCTCGATGGCTTTGCTGAAATTGAAGGACAGAAACGTCATCGAGAAGATGTACGGCATTATAGAGTCAGGTAAGGAGTCTGTTGTTTTCCTGGCGGATACATCTGAAGGTGAGAGAGTGATTGTCAAGATCTACATGAACCAGGCCGGTGGCTTCCGTGATATGTATCAGTATCTGAGAGGTGACAACCGTTTCAGAGGTGTGAAGAAGGATCGTAAATCAGTTATCGAAGAATGGTGTAAGAAAGAGTTCAAGAACCTGAAGAAAGCTTCAAAAGTCCTTGAATGTCCTGAAGCAATCGCTTTCCACGAAAATATACTTGTAATGGAGTTTATCGGTGAAGAGTTCTCCCCTTACCCCAAATTGAAGGATGTAAACATCGAAAACCCGGAATCAGGTTTTCAAAGAGTTCTGGACGATGTAAAACGGTTGTGGCAGAGGGAAGAGCTTGTTCACGGTGATCTTTCTGAGTATAATATCCTGCTGGACTCTGAAGGAGAGCTTTACTTCATTGATTTCTCCCAGGGCGTACACCGTTCTCATCCTGAGGCCGAGAAACTTCTGCGGCGTGACGTAGAAAACGTTGCAAAGTTTTTCGTGAAACAGGGCGCAGACATCGAGATCGAGAAAGCGTTTGGAGAAGTTTTAACGGCCTGAGAGAACCTCTATCCGGGATTTCAGGTATAAAAAGGTTGGGAAGATGTTTTGTACATGAAGCAGGTTAAAATCCCGGAGAAACGTGTCGGCGTACTGATCGGTGAAGGAGGAGAGACGAAGAGAGAGTTTGAAGAGTTGACAGACACCGATTTAACCATCGATGGAAACGTTGCCCGGATAGAGGGCGACACACTGGACGAAATGGACGGTCAGAAAATAGTCAAGGCTATCGGGAGAGGTTTCAACCCGGAAAAAGCATTTAAGATTATAGAAAAAGATTTTACGTTTAACCAGCTTGACATAAACCGTTTTGCGGACACGGAGAACGATAAAGAACGTTTGAAGGGTCGTGTGATCGGTAGGGACGGTGAGGCCAGGAAACATATCGAGAAGATGACTGAGACTGATATCTCGGTTTTTGGAAAAACTATAGGATTCATAGGTCTCCCTAGGAATATACAGGTGGCGCGTGAAGCTGTGAAACAGTTGTTGAACGGGAGTTCACATTCAACCGCGTACAACTACTTGGAGAAGAACCAGGACAAAATTAAAAGGTAACTGGAGGGAAAATTATACTATGGCAAACGGAGTAGATCAAGGCATGGAGTCTGAAAGCGGAGATCACAGAGAGATCTCCGTTGCAGAGTTCTTCGAGAAGAACAAGCACCTTCTTGGATTTGAAAACGCTCAGAAATCAATTATAACTGTTGTTAAGGAAGCTGTCGATAACTCACTTGACGCATGTGAGGAAGATGAGATCCTGCCTGAAGTACAGGTGATAGTAGACGAGTACGACGATGGAAAATGCCGTGTGGAGATCAGGGATAATGCTATCGGCCTGGATAGAGAAACAATTCCAAAAGTATTCGGTAAACTGCTGTATGGAAGCAAATTTCATAAGCTGCAGCAGTCTCTTCTACCTGATCAAAAAGTTTTTGTCCGTAAGGATGGGGAAACGCAGCTAATTGAGATAGGACAGCTTTGCGATGAAATTATAGGGACTGATGAAGGTGAGAAAACAGAAAAGATCAATCAGGATATTGAGGCGCCTTGTTTCAACAGAGAAAACGGTGACATCACATGGCAAAGTGTAACACATGCTATTAGGCACGAAAACAAGAATGAAACATTCAAGATTGAAACTTCAAGAGGAAGAGAAATAGAAGTTACTGGGAACCACAGCTTGTTTGGGCTAATAAATGACGGTGAGATAGAAGAAATAGAGGCATCCAACCTAGAAGAAGGGGACACAGTGCTTTCCCCTCAGAAACTTCCGAACAAAGGAGATAAGCACTCTCTCAATGTTCTTTCACAGTTCAAGGCTGATGAAGTTGAAGACTTACGGTGGTATGTATATGGCGTTTCAGAAGAAAAGCTTCAAATAATCAAGGATGAAGGAGAAAAGGTTAGGAAAAAGCCTTCACCAGATTCAAGGAAGAGAACCTATTACAGGTATAAAGGAGTAGATATTCTAAAGGATAGCCTAGAACAGAATTATTTAGATCAAGAATACTTGCCTGCTGAAAAAATTCTCAGGCTTGGATGGGAAAAAGAAATAGAGAATGGAAAATTGAGAACCTACAAAGTAGATGGAGATCAAACAGAGATACCTTTAGAAATCGACTTAGACTCAGAGTTTATGAGGTTCTTAGGGCTTTTCACAGCAGAAGGACATATAGACGAAAGACAGGTGGGATTTACCTTCGGAAGCCATGAGCAAGAGCTTGTCTCCGAAGTAAAACAAACCGCAGAACAAAAACTACAGATCTCAACCACTGTAAACCAAAGAGAAAGTAATTCCACCAGAGTCAAATTCTTCGGGAGCACTGTAGTCAAACTTATGGAGAAGCTCTGTGGCAGAGGTGCTCAGAACAAACATGTTCCAAACTTCGTATTTGATACAACGGAACAAAACCAGAAATCATTCCTTAAAGGACTTATAGACGGTGACGGAAGCACATCACATCCTGGAAACGAAGTCACTCTTACCTCAACCAGTAAAAGAATGGCTCAGCAAGCATCATACCTGTTTAACACTCTCGGCGTAGTCTCAAGTTGGAAGGAACGGAAAATCAATTCCAACATATCAAATGGAGAGACAGTTACATACGATGTGCTTATCCACGGAGAAGACCTAGAGGAATTAGACTTTGAACATGATACAGAAAGAAAATCAAATTACAAAATGCTGCCAGCAGACCTAATGGAAGATTTAGGAGTTAAAGAAGTAGATGCCACGAGAGTTAGACCTGACAAGGCAGGTCTCTATTATGCAGCAGGACTAGGCAGTCAACCACAGTTTGCAGAGAAATTTGTTATGAAGATTGAGAAAATTAAATCTGGCGAAAAAGTAGAAGAAGACTACTACCTTAAAGAACTCAAAGAAAGAAACCTCATTAGCAACCAAAACACCCTAACTAATAGAATGCAGAAAATAGAGGAAAGAGTCGAGAATCTGCTAGAATTCAGTGAATCAGACCTATGCCTACTGGACGTAAAAAACATAGAAAAAACAAAATCACCAGAGTACGTCTACGATATATCCGTACCAGGAACAGGCACAGATGAAAACTTCATAGCAGGAAATCAAGGCGCACTATGCGTCAAAAACAGTAGAGGGCAACAGGGAATCGGTATCTCCGCTTCCGCAATGTATGCCCAGTTGACGACAGGTGAGCCTGTAACAGTCTACTCGAAGCAGGAGGGAGAGCCATGCCACAAGTTCGTTGTAAGAATCGACACGGAGGAGAACGAACCTGAGATCCTCGAAGATGAAGTCATAGAAGGTAGCGACGACAGATTTCCTGGCGAGAAAGACTACTACTTCGACCACGGTACCACTATTGAGATGAAGATAGAGGCCAAGTACACCCGTGGACACCACTCCGTACGCAACTATCTGAAGCATACGGCGATCATGAACCCGTACGCAAGGATAGTATTGAGAGAGCCAGACGGAAACAAGATCGAGTATCCACGTGTGTCGAAAGAGCTTCCCGAGAAACCGAAGGAGATCAAACCTCACCTGCACGGAGTAGAGCTTGGAGTGGTTATGAGGATGCTGGACAACAGCAACGCAAGAACAATCTCCAGCTTCCTCCAGAACGAGTTCACCCGTGTCGGAAGAACATCCGCAGAACAGATACTGGAAGAAGCAGAGATAGACACAGGTCGAAGACCTAACACGCTTGACAAAGATGAAATCGAGCAGATCCTGGACGCAGCACAGGAAGTCAAACTACAGTCACCGCCAACAGACTGCCTGTCACCGATAGGAGAAGACCTGATGGAGAAAGGACTGACAAAAGAGCTTAATCCAGAGTTTACAGAGACAATTACGCGTAAACCTACTGTTTACAAAGGTAATCCTTTCCAGGTAGAGGTTGGACTGGCCTGGGGAGGCGACATAGAAGACGAAGGAAGCTACAACGAGCTGAGATACGCCAACAAAGTACCCCTACTTTACAAGAAGTCCGCGTGTGTTACAACAAAAGCTATCGAGAACGTTTCCTGGAACCGTTACAACATTTCACAGACAGGAGACAGGCCGCAGGGACCGCTCTACATCTCCATCCACATCGCATCGGTCTGGGTACCGTTCACATCAGAAGGAAAGGAGGCTGTCGCAAACTACGACCCGATAAGAAAGGAGATGAAGCTGGCACTGCAGGAAGCAGGCAGAAAGCTTGGAAGATACCTGAAGAGAAAAGAGAGAAAAGAGATTCAGGAGAAGAAGAAACGCCAGCTAACCTCCTACGCAAAAGAGATGGCACCGGCCATCGCCCAGCTAGCAGAAGAAGGAGACGAAGAAGAGATGGAAGACAAAATCCAGCAACTCGTACAGAACGACTACAACCCGGAGCAACTATAGGTGATCCAAAAATGCAAGATTTTCTAAATTACACGAACACCGAAGGTGATGAGTAAATGCCAAAGAAAGAGTTTGAGAATGACGAGACGACTTACGAAAGATTGAAGCGGCTTGGAAAAAAGATTAAGGATCAGTTAGACGATCCTGATGAGGAAGACTTGACGTTTGAGACACAGGTTAGAAGCCGGAGCAACGTTAAATATGACGAGGAAAAAGGCCGGCTTGAACTAGGAGACTCTTACTCCAAGAGAAAGTTCCTCAACATCTCCCACGCGAGGAAGTTCATGCAGACCTTGCTTGTTGCGTCCAAAGCCAAGGAACTGGTCGAATCAGGCAGGACTGCCTCCATCAGAGAGGTCTACTACCAGTTGAAACATACCGTGCCTGGCCTCGACGAAAACACGTTCGAGAATCAGGACGAATCCAACAACGTCGTAGTTGATATAGAAACTGCGACAGGAGCGATCAGAGAGGATTTACATCTTATCGCTGAGGCAAAAGGTTCTCTGTTCGGCCCGGTAGTCATCAACGATTCAGGCGACTCCATAGACTGTATGCAGATGGGAACATCAGGTTTGAACATTCCAAGTACAGTAGACCACTATGAGTTTGAAGAGTGCTCCGCTGACTTTATCCTGGTCGTTGAGACTAACGCGATGGTCAACAGACTGGTCGAAGAGGACTTCCACAAGGACAACAACGCTATTATCCTGGGAACCAAGGGACAACCCGCGAGAGGAGCACGGAGACTCATCAATATCATGCACGACAGACTGGACCTGCCTGTCTACGTGTTCACTGACGGCGACCCTTACGGATACTACATTTACTCAGTCCTTAAGTCAGGGAGCATGTCACTAGCATTCCAGAGCGATAGATTAGCGACTCCGGACGCCAAGCTTATCGGCATGAACATGGAAGACATCGAAGAATACGACCTCCACCATGTCACAGAAGACCTCAAAGGAAAGCCGGAGGACAACGGCGGGCCCTCCAAGGACTACAAGAGGATCCACGAAGTTATGGAATACGACTGGATGCAGAACGAGCAGTGGCAGAAGCAGTTTGAGAAGATGCTGGACAAAGGAGTAAGAGTCGAACAGCAGGCCCTGGCAGCCAACAGCCTCGAGTTCGTGGCCAACACGTACCTTCCGGAGAAGATAGAGAACGAGGAGTTCTTGGACTAAATAGGGTTGATAGCGGGTGAAAAACCCGCCTCCTCTAATCTATCTCCATCCATTTATTGCCGTAAGCATCTTTTAGACCATCTACAGCAGCCCTCTGTTCACTGTCTCGTATACCCTGGTACTGCGAGCTTTTCCCTGCCGATACTATTCCTGCTGTTGCGGAGATCCCCATTCCATGTATCGATCCTATTGCTACGGATCCACTGAAACCTGCTAAACCTGCTAAGACACCTATATCGGCTATTTTAGCCTTGGTGTCGTTAGTTTCTGTTTTTCCATTTAGGAGATCCATAACGTTACCGTGGTTACTATGGCGTCTTTCTATTTCATCAGCCTTATTCTCTCCTGACTCTCTTCCTGACTCGTATTTTCCGGAAAGCATTCCTCGAATCGGTGCTTCCACCATCTCCCGGGGGTTTGTAGAGTCGTTACCACCCATCTTTTCAAGTGCGTAATCTTCATCTACCACCACTCTGGAGCCTTCAATTCTTGAATTTTCAAATACTTCAAACGCTTCCTCAGGCACGTTCTTAAGTAGATCACCGAATTTGACGTAGTCTCCGTTGTCGACCCGTTCCAGATAGTCTCCTGCATTCATTTTGATAACCTCTTGTTATTACATGGCAGTAACACAATTAAATACTTTTTGGATCTTCCGGCTTTGTTCAAGAACCTTTTTTGAACACGGACTTTTTGAACGCAGGACTATGTTTTTGAACAAATTACCTCGTCAATAAACCAAATATTTATAACTGTAACTTACTAGAAGTTGTAACATGGATGAGATGAGTTACGATACTTCCGTTATTTGGAAGGATGGTGTTACCGATGAGAATTTTGAATGAACTAAAAAAGGATATTCAGACAGAAACTGAAGATTATCTTTCTCAGGAAGGGATAATGCCGGTAATGATGCCCGAGATAGATTTGGAGCTGACTCCGGCTAAACGCGAACCAGTCTCACAACAGATAGATGGAAATCCCTATCAAGAAGCTCAGGAAGAACTGAAAGAAAAGAGTACAGATGAACTACTAGACGAAATCGAGGAACACGATTTTGATAACGCAGAATCAGACTGGGAGGAAGATGAAGAAGTATCTAGGAAAGGACATTTCTCTTCAGGAACTGCCGAAGATCCAACCGAACTATCCGTAAATCTCACACCATTCGACCTCTTGACATACACCTTAAAGGGTAGCAACCCATACAAAGACTGGGTTGAAGATAACCTTAATCAGAAACCGGAACAAGTAATTGACCGAATAGAAGAAACAGTCAATCTTTTCCCAGGAGATACACCAGCAGAGACAGTATTCCACACTATCCAGCAAAAAGCAGAACTAGCGCAAGACAACTTATCCCAACTTTCAGAGCCGGTAAGACAAGTTTACGAACAAGTTTTGAGAAATAGAAAAGAAGATGCAGTAGCCACAGGAGTCCATGAGGGAGCACATGCTAAGTTCAACGAACAGTACGACTTTGAAGTGCCGGATCTTTCAGAAGCTGAAATAGATCTTATTATAGATGATGTTCAAAGCCAGAGAGAAGGTTACGGCTTCACGGACGATACTATCCACAATCATTGGGAAGATGCGATAGAAAGAGTAGCCGGAGAAGAACAAGCACAGCAATACAGAGAATTTATCGGACTGAACGGTGTTAACGAAGTCTATGCTAGAATTGTCCAGAAAAGCTACGAACAAGGAGATATCTCCGAACTAGAACGAGATGACTTATACGAAGAAGGAAGTTTCTGGGGAGAAGCAAACTACGAAGGACAAAATCCATTCAGTGAAGAAGGCGGATCACCAGGGAAAGTCTCAGGAGTCAAAGTACAACAACTCACTGAATATATGGCAGAAAATGGTCTAGACTCAGTACTGGATATGTCTTCGGATCAAATATTAGATCAATTTTACGACGAAGATAGTCAGATCATTTAACAGCCATTAAATTATAGACAGCGATTCCTAGAATTCTGGTTGTATTCCTTTTTCATGAATTTGATGTGCTGTGGCTACGATATTGTGGCATAGTATTTTGAGTAGTGTTTCGTTTAGTTGGCATCTGTGTTTTTTGCTGTTTATGTCTTCGCCGAACTTCTCCTTAATCATGTGGAATACTGTCTCCGAATTGCTTCTTTTGTGGTAGTGGTCTCTGAATTCCTCTTTATTGTACTGAAACTTGTGATACATTTTCTTCCAGGCTTTACAGCCTTTGCTTTTTCCTGTTGTGTTTTTTCTGAATGGTATGTATGCTTCTCCGTCTAGGTCTTCTACTAGTTGATAATTTTCTCGGCTATTGTATGCTTTGTCAGCGCTGACTTCATCTATGTTAAATTGCTCTGCTGTTTTTTCTACAAGTGGCTTGAATTGTGGGCTGTCGTGCTTATTACCCTTTGTCAATTCAACTCCGGTCACAATATTAGTTTTTACACCTGAAATCAGGTGTGCTTTTATCCATTCTCTTACTTCTCTTTCTTCTCCGTGTTTGTGGTTAAAGTATTTGCCGAAAGTAGATGTGCTGAAACCTGAACTGTCTACTGCGAATTCAGTTTCTATGGTAGTTAGTGGTGAAGCTGACTTGTAGATTAGTTCTTCTAGTTTTTCTGTTATTTCTGGTTTTTGTAGGTAGTGGCTGATTGTGTTGTAGGCACAAGTGTCAGTTACTAAGTCTTGCTGTTCTGCTCTTTGTTGTAGTGATTCATATCTTCTTAGAGAGAAGCCTGTGTATACTTTGAGTGCTGAGTGGAATATCATGCTGCCTAAGTCTTTTCTAGGCCGTCCGTTGCTTTGTTTTTGGTTTTCTATGTTTTGTGTTAGGTCTGATAGTAGTTGTAGGAAGTGTTTGCGTTCTTTTGTTTGTGATTGGTTGTAGGCTGTCCAGTTTTGACTGTATGAATCTTCAGCTCTTTCTCTAATTTCTTGTTTGTCTTGTTTTTGTGCTTGTTGTGTTAGTATTAGTTCTACTGCCCAGATATGCTTACATTTTTCATTTTCTTTTGTATGGTCGTGGCATGTGCAGCTCCATTCTTTTCCGGTTTTTACAGTGTATTCTTTGTTTTTTGTGGTTTGGCTTGGTACTTTGAAGCCGTCTGTGGTTCTGTTTATTTCGTTGTTTTGTGTTAGTAGGTGTCCTCGTTCTTTGCGGTTGAGTTTGGAGAGTATTTGTTTTTGTGTTACCACTTTGTTCGACACCCTGTTGTGTATCGTTGTATATACAAATTGTTGGCTAAGCCTTATAAAGGTATCTAATGATATACTTGTATATCGGTGAATTGGGTTATGTCAAAAAACGAAGACGAAAAACTAAAGCAGACTAGCATCAGGCTAAAACAAAAGCACTTCGACATAGTAGAAGAAAACGGATTAAACCTCTCTAAATGGGTTAGGAAGCAGTTAGAGAAGCAGTTCGACTAAAAAAGCTGTCTTTCTTAGCACCTTGTTTTAATTTTTTGGTTTTGCTGGGTTCTCTGAAGGTTGTTTTGGGCTTTTTGAACACAGAGTCAAGTTTTTGAACACGACCCGCTTTTTGAACAAAGCCGGATCTTCCCTTTTCGAACCGGTCTCCAATCCATTAAAAACATTTTCTCCCCTCTTACATTACACGGCGTTGCCCAAGTAGCTCAGTAGGTAGAGCGCCACGCTGTTAGGGACTCCTGACGCGGAGATCCACACGCGTTAAACCATGCCTTCGGCATGGCTTCCAAATAATCCGACAGTTACGTGGTGGTCCCAGGTTCGAATCCTGGCTTGGGCGTAGAAAGCCTTTTTCTACTTGTGCCTTGGTTTAGCTTTTTTTGGTGTCTCTGCTGTATTGTACCTGGTTTTTTTTATGTAAAGTGTTGGTAAGTTGTTTCTGTGGTGTCTATGAAAGCTGAAGTTAAAGCGGAGAGTAAGAGTTCTACGAGGGTCGAGGTAAAAGCCAGGGATCACAGTTTTGAGATTGATGAGCCGGAAGCTCACGGCGGTACAGGGGCCGCGCCTAACCCGGTAGAGTATGAACTGGGAGCGCTTACAGGATGTATAAACGTCACGCTTCATACGGTAGCGGATGAGATGGATGTAGAGGTAGAGGATTTAACTGTAGAAATTTCCGGAGAGTTAAATCCAGCGAAGTTTCAGGGCAAGGATACGGAGGAAAGAGCAGGTTTCAAGCAGATCGATGTAGAGGTAGATATCGAATCTGATGCCGATCAGGAGACCTTAGAGCGACTGGTTGAAGAAGTAGAGGAGAGATGTCCGGTAAGAGACAATCTCTGTAATGAAACACCTGTAAGGATGAAGATGTAAAGAAGAGGTGTTTCAGTCCCATTCAGGGGCGAACGATGGGTCTATCTTCCTGTCTCCTCTTGCTAAACTATTTATCTCCTTCATTTCTTCTTCTGAAAGCTTGAAGTCGAAGATGTCAAAGTTTTGCCTGATATGTTCTTCCGAAGTGGCTTTAGGGATCGCGGCAACTTTTTCCTGCTGGATAAGCCATCTCAGGGCGACCTGGGCCTCGGTTTTACCGTGTTCTTCTCCGATCTGTTCCAATGTTTTATTGCCTATGACGTCGGCCCGGGCCAGTGGAGAGTAAGCTGTCAGCATCATGTCTTCGTCCCTGCATTTCTCAAGGACTGCTTCCTGAGATAGGAAAGGATGGTATTCGACCTGGTTGGTGAGCAACGGTTTATCACAGATTTCCCGGGCTTCCTCCATTTGCTCTGTGTTAAAGTTGCTTACACCGATGTTCCTGACCTTGCCTTCATCGACAAGTTCAGACATTTCCTGCAGTGATTCCTCAAGCTCCATACCAGGGAAAGGCCAGTGGACCAACAGCAGGTTAACGTAGTCTGTCCCCAGTTTCCTCAGACTCTCCTCCACAGACTCTTTCAAGTTTTCCGCGTTAAGATTATCTTTCCAGACCTTTGTAGTAAGCCAGATATCATCTCTATCCACATCAGATCTTTCAATTCCCTCACCAACCTGCTTCTCATTTCCATACCTCTGAGCAGTATCAATATGACGGTAACCTGTTTCAAGAGCTTTCTCAACCCCTTCAACACAGTTTTTCCCTTTCAACTGGTATGTTCCAAAACCTAAAGCCGGAATCTTTTCACCTTGAACTTCAACAAACTTCATTATTTCTTCACCTGTAGAAAAAAGTTCTGAAAACCAGCTTTTAATGATTGACATCACCTGACGGAAAAACCCGGCACCACTCATACTTCCTGAGACCTAGTCCTGTATAGGTTCACGAGACATCATACTGTTTGAATGACGCGGCCACAAGCATAGGAAACACCAGAGTGGCCTCGGCCTCTACCTGCGTGTAGTTCTTCGAGTTCTCCTTGATCTTTCCCCAGGAAACAGCTTCTTTCGGAGGAGCACCACTTAGGCTTCCATCCCCTTCCATCCCTGTGGAGATGTATACAGCGTAATCGGTGCCGCCTCTGAACAGGTTCGACATGATCGCCTGGTGTTTTGGCACGCCGTCACCCACCGCTATGATCCCGGTCTTCTCGGCCTCGATAGCTTCATTAATTAGTGCGTCCCAGTCGTCAAGTATCTCGATACCTATCTCGGAGTCCTGTTCCTGCCTGTAGTAGAACATGAAGTCCCCGATCTCGGCGTCAATCATCGCAGGACAGTAAACAGGTATATCGTTGTCGTAGGCATGGTAGATAAAGGAATCTGACTCCTCAAGGCCTTCGTCTTCGCCAACAGCTTCTCCAAGCTCATAGGCCAGGTCTGAAGGAGTCCGGATTTTCTCGTCCGAGAAAAAGTCCTGGAAGAAACCGTTGTTCAGCCAGGATTCAAGCCAGACATAGTGATCGGACTCGACGTAGATATTTCCAAGACGGTTGATACCGTTCTCACGTAGCTCGGCTTCATCCGCATCCCATTCACCCATCTTGAAATCATCATTAGTCTTTATGACATCCTCCGTGTGTGAACCGGCAGAGGTGATCATTACGTCCACAAAGTCTTTCCTGGCAAGATACGCTATGACTTCTCTCAGACCTGAAGAGATAATATTCGAGGTAAATGTCAGGAAAATCTTGCAGTCCTCGTCACGCATCTCTTTCACAAGGTCGATAGCCTCTTTCAGGTGTGTCGCCTGGAAACCGGTTGTCGAATACTTTTCCAGCATCTCGGTCATGTCAAACTCGCCGCGGAAATCGTATCCCTCGACATCTTCTCCCGCGTATTTCTTCTGTGTTCCAGGGATGACGTGTTCCCGTGTTTCGGAAGAGTCTTTTTCGTCAGTCATGGGAAAGGTATGGCGCCATATTTTTTATGGGTTTTACAGCAGGTCCGAGAAGTCTATGCGGCTGGACGCCTAGCACCAGGAGAGATAAGGTTGAACATCAGGCGCAGGGACGCTATTAAAAAGTTTCATAAGAACTTCAACATCACAGACGGAGAAATGTCCGAACATATAGGGAAATGAGCTGAGGACCGGTAGCTCAGCCTGGGAGAGCGCTTGACTGAAGATCAAGTTGTCCCCGGTTCAAATCCGGGCCGGTCCAAACAAATTTTTTCTGGAGAGCGCTTGACTGAAGATCAAGTTGTCCCCGGTTCAAATCCGGGATCGGCCATCTCTTCGAACTGACAATGCCCGTGATTTGAAGCAGCAGAAAACTGTCAGGTTTTCAAGTTCAAATCCAGGCATGTCATATCAGTTTTTCTTCTCAAAAACCCCTTCCTGCAAAGGGTTTTTATAGTTGTTATTTGTGAGTGGTGATTATGATTGGGCCTGGGCGTACGTCTATAAGAAATGAGACGTATCTGGTAGAGTCGAATCTTGAAGAAGTAGAGGAAGCATTTGAGGGTTATCTTGAGGGGCTTGAGGACGAGATGGAAAATGTTGAAGCTGTCGAGTCAGAAGAGGATTACAGTTTCAATGCTGCAGGTTCTCGGGTCAATATCTCTTATGGCCTTGATGAGTTTAGAGAAGGTACGAAGATAGAGATGGAGTTCTCCGGGGCCGGTCCTGTAGTTGACCGTTTTTACAACCATTTCTCAGATGCGTGGACCAGTGGTTCTCTCAGCGATATCTGACTACCACGGGTCGTGTTCATAACCTTTTTCTTCGGCTCTTTCAATCATTTCTTCTTCGTCTGCTTCCTTGACCGGTGCTTTCTGCCAGTCCTCGAAGTCGTCGTTCATCTTTTCCGTGGCCTCCGCCTCCTCCTTACTCATGACAGAGACGTTGGCAGTTTCATCGTTGTAGATCTCAACTATCCAGTAGTTATCTTCCTCCCCCATAGCCAGTACCTCAACAGAAAACCAGTTAAACCTCGAGCTTTTTTAAACAGTCCACCGAACCAGAAAAACAACCCTCAGTAGTTTGTGACCAAAACATACTCACACTTTAAAAAGTTTGTTATTTGTTGGTTGGATTATGAGCACAGACAACGAAGAAGTCGGCAGTATAGGAGACAAACTTAAAGGAGTTTTTGGCCGTAATAATGGCTCTGAAAGGGTTGAAAATGTTGAAAATCTGGTTGAGGATCCTGAGAACTGGTTAAACCCTAGAGAAGATAGTGAAAAGATCTTCAGGAAAAATGTTTCTCCAATGGTCGGACAGGAGATAGATGAAGATGTTTTGAGGAAGAGAATAAGTGATCTGGAGGAAACAGCTGAGGATACTTACTCCCAGATGCTTAAAAAGAGTCCGTTGGATGCAGAGGTATATAGAGAGACGTTGGAAACAGCAGGGATTGGTTTTAACGCAGAGGATGCTGTTAAGTCACGTATAGATGAACTTGTGTCCAAGGGAAGCAAGAAAGATTTCAAGGACGCGCTTGCTGTTGCTGAGAGTGTTGAATATGAGATCACGCTGAGTGATCAGGACAAGGAAGTGTATGAGAGTTTGGATGAGTTCTCTGAGAACAGGGATCTGGTTCAGCAGCTTTCGGACAAAGTTTTCGAAGACCTGGAAGGTGAAGCAGCTGCTTTCTTCGACGCTGCAAGGGATGAGAGCCGGCCGGAAGGCATGCATAAGTCTTCAGCTATAGAAGATGCTGACCCGGCTGACGGGTACAGCAGTGAAGAAGCAGTCAGAGGGATGATAGAGGAAGCAATGGAAAGCTTTGAGAACCTGGAGCACGAAGACATTGAAGACATGGTTTACGACAGGGAAGATGATATTCCTGAAGCACTCAGCCTGAGAAACCAGGAAGAAGGCCCTGTTAAGGCCCATAATCTTGCATACAGGTTTGACCTGGATGAAAAGGAAGAATACCGGGACGAAGCTCTTGAAGCCCTTGAAGAAACATACAGAGAACTGGAAAACTTAAAGAAAGATGCAGAAGGGTTCGAAGAAACCGTGGAAACCGCTGTTGAGAAGTCGCCTGGCTTCCAGGGCCCTGATATTGGAGATTCAAGTGAAGTAATATCTAATCTAGAGGCAGGACAGGATTGAGTACATTGAAGGACAGAAAGAAAATGTAGACAAGTTGGTGCAGGGAGTGAAGAGAAAGTATTCAGATGGTATACGGGAAAAACTCCCTGTATAATCTTTTCCTCCTGCATGTTATCTTTCTACTACATTTCTTCCAGCGGTTCGAGACCCAGTAGTTCAAGGCCCTGGTCTGTAACCTGTACAAATGACCGGACAAGCTTCACTCTTCTCTTTTCCACGTTTTCTTCTACTCCTGTCACCTGGCAGCTGTGGTAGAAGCTGTTGAACTCTTCTGAAAGGTTTGAAAGGTAGTTAGCGATCTTGGAAGGGTCTCTCTTTCTTGATGCTGCTTCAATTTTCTCAGGGAATTCGGAAAGCTTCTTGACCAGGCGGTACTCCTGTTCCTCAAACTCTCCGATCAGCTCTCCGGCTTTATCTGTTTCCTCCAGTATGCTCTTGGCTCTTACGTTCGTGTACTGTAGGTAGGGACCTGAATCTCCCTTGAATGAGAGGGCTGTATCCCAGTTGAACTCCATGTCTTTTTTCCTGGAAACCTTGAGGTTGCTGTATTTTACGGCGCCTATCCCTATCTCTTCAGTGTTTTCCAGTTTCCTGTCCATCTCTTCTTCTGCTTTTTCCTCTGCAAGTTCAATTGCTTTCTCAAATATCTCTGACTGCTCTATGATCAGGCCTTTACGTGTCGACATGCTGCCTTCGGGAAGGTTAAGCATGCCGTACGAGATATGTTCTGATCCTTCCGTGTCTATACCCATCTCGTCCGCTATTCTGAACAACTGTTTGAAGTGTAGTTCCTGTTCACTGGCCACTACGTACAGGTTGTAGTCGAATCCTTCCTCATTCCTCTTCTTCAGGTTGTAGAGGTCTCTTGTTATGTACAGAGTGGATCCATCGTCTTTCAGCAGGACTACACCCGGCATATCCTCTTCTTCAAACTCGTAGAACACTGATCCATCCTCATCTACCTCTATCCTGCCTTCTTCAACCCATTCCCTGACAAGCTGTCTGGCATCCTCATACACTTTGGATTCACCGGTAATCCTGTCAAACTCTATTCCCAAGCGGCTGTACTCATCCTTGTGGTACTCCAGCGTAGCTTCCCTGAACTTCTCCCATAATCTGACGGCTTCATCATCTCCTTCCTCAATCTTCCTCGCCCATTCCTGGGCCTCTTCCTCTATCTCAGGGTTTTCCTCAGCCAGTTCATGGAACTTTACGTAGATATCAAGCATGTATTCGACAGGTTCTTCTTCGAACTCACTATCTGAGTCAATGTTCTTGTGGCCGTAGATCACTTTTCCAAACTGTGTGCCGAGATCCCCGATGTAGTTCTCCGCCGTCACATCGTAACCTGTGAAGGACAGTATCCGGCGCAGAGAATCTCCCAGTACATTGTTCCTCAGATGCCCCACGTTCATAGGCTTGGCGATATTAGGCGAGGAAAACTCCACAAGCACCCTTCCCTGCTTCTGCTCCACCCCGAAACTGTCGGAATCAAGCATCCGAAAGACCTGTGAAGCATACTCCAGACGGTCAAGATGAAAGTTCAGGTATCCCGGTCCGGCCACGTCAACTTCCTCAACCAGTTCACTCTGTCCAAACTTTTCTGCAGTTTCCTCCGCCAGTTTACGTGGATTCTCTCCCAGCTCAGAAGCGGCCTTCATAACAGGGTATGCAAAGTCTCCGTGCTCCGGTTCAGGCCTCTCAATATCTTCAACTGTTACTTCTGTTCCAAGTTTTTCCGAGAGCCGGGAAGCCAGTTCCTTTTTGATCTGCTTCATAGATGAGCTTTCCTGTAAAGCTTCAAAACAGTTAAACACCAAAAAAGTGAGAGTTCAGTCAGAGTCAACAACCTGTGTCAGTCTCTCCAGGATATTCCGTGCGTTCTCCACAGTCCTCCCACCCCTGTCAAACTCCGGCGCCACCTCCACCAGGTCAGCATGGCCCGGATGCACCTCTCTGATAACTTCGTACACCTGTTTCATAGATAGCCGGCCGTCCGGATAACCGGTACCAGGAGCTTCACCTCCTTCCAGGACATCGATGTCCACAGTTAGATAAACAGGATGGCCGAAGTCATACTCCTCCAAGAACCCAGACACCTCGTCAGACCTGTACACCCTGAGATCATGTTCCCTCAGGAACTCCCTCTCATCTTCATCAATTCTGGTAACCCCAACAAAAACTATCTCATCCTCAGAAAAGTAGTTAAGAAGCTCCCTCACCACGACATCATGGCTTACATGGCCATCAACCTTCTCCTTCAAGTCCAGATGAGAATCAAGCCACACCAGCTTCAAGCCAGGATTTTCCTCCTTCAACGCCTTCAAAACTGGAAAACTAACTGAATGATCTCCACCGATCGAGATAACCGGTTTACCGTACTCAGTTAATCCTCCAGTATTATCGTAAATCCTGTCGTGCGTCTCCTCAAGATCAAACTCATCGGGAAAAACTTCATCTATAAACAATGTTCTTCCAGGTTCGAACCCTTCCATTATCTCTTCTGGAGCGTTAAGCGTTCCTTTACGCGGATTGCGGTGTATACCCATGTCACAGGGAACTTTCTGGATTATTGCTTCGGCTTCTTTCGGACTATTAGTTTTCATTCTCTACCCCTGATATCTTTCAAATACACTCACACACCCTATTTGGGGCATGCAATGCACGCCCTCCTTGCCGCTTCTCCGGAAGAGGAGAGACTTGCTGTCAACTACCCTGGCCTGAAGGACAGGGCTTGTGATTGAGGTGGAAACCAAATCCTATGCAAATACAACACAATTTAATTACCAGTCGGCTCGAAGAACTTGGAAACAGAACTTCTTTCCAGAGGTTCTTACTCATACGCCGCTGATTCAAAGGTCAGTTGACCGTGACCTTTGCGTTGAAAGAACAGAACAAGGTTTCAATCGTTCTGTCAACCCTCACGAGTATGCTTTTGCCTTCAACGCAGAATTTCAGGTTTTCAGATACGGAAGCGTATCTCCGAAAAGCTGTTTTCATCTGCTTCCGCAGATGTGCCTTTGTTCGGAAGCTAACCGTTCAAACCTATTGACTGAAAACAAATACTCCGCAGAATTTAAAAAACTCAGCTCGTTTCCTCTCCAAGCTAAACCACGGAGTCTCCACGAGATAAAAGGATGAGCAGCAAACTCTACCGAGTATGCTGCGGCGTGTCGACCTGAGCGTAACGAGTCGGACCCAGAGGGATTTGAACCCTCGACAACGAGATATCTGTGGCGGTAAAAACTCTCCCAACATTGAAAACCATCGGAAGATGGTTTGTTGCGTTGGCGTAGCTTGAAACCACTTAGCGGTTTCTCTGCGTAACACGCCTTAGAAGTCTCGCGCTCTGTCCAGGCTGAGCTACGGGCCCTTTTCTTTCCTACTTTTACTGGTTGAGCTAATCTTTTTTATAGCATGTGCAGTGATGTGACCAGTACTGAAACCATGAACCCCATGGCGATCACGGTCTTGGGATCAATCTTTATCCCTGTGTCTGCATCCATGTACTGGACAAGTCCTCCCTGACTGGAAGGCATCGAAACTTCGTTATCCTTAGCCATGAGAAAGATAGTACTTGTAAACTTCAAAAAGGTTCGAGAAAAAAAGAGAGAGGTAAGAAAAATTTGAAAAAGGAAAGGAGATGGCCGTAAGCCCGATTCTGTTGCTATGCCCGAAAACCTTTGCAGGTTTTCCAAGACGCCTCTTCTCAAGGAAAAGAGACGATGCTGCATTTAACTCCATCCAGACTCAGGGTCTGGCCTTGCACCCGCTCTCTCAGGGCTTGCCACACGGTTCGAGCCACGTTTCAACGCTCCTCCAGCCTTCAAAACACTCACCTAAAAACAGTTCATTGCTCCAGCCGGAGACGTGTCGTTTCTGATGCCCATGCCTCTCACTACACCGCTATTACACCGGTTTGTGCTTGAGGCCCGTTCCTCTCGGAAGACAGGTATTTCACCTGCTCCGCATATGTCCATCTGTGGGGTGGTCGGGACTTTCACTCACTCGGCGTTCTCACAGAATGCCGTGTAAAGCAAATCTGTGATTTGCGCCAGCGATGACAGCCACACCATCTCCAAAGGTAAAATTACAATGAACGGAAAAATTTTTGAGCATAGGGATATGAAGAACTACTAAATCTCAATGTCTCCCTCAAATCTAACCTCAAGAGGGTTACTGCCAAGATTAAATATTTCTACTCTGTCATTAGATGGAATTATTGCAACATCAAAGCGAGACACAGTTCTACCTGCTTCCTCGCCACAATCCCTTCTCTCAAGTCCAGAATTAGTGACTTTGTAATATACAAGCTCTTTGTCGGTCCCAGGCTCTCTACCTATAATGTAAGCGCTTCCCTGAAGAGAAGGCTTCATTTTGCCTATAAACATTAACTTCTTTCCTCCTGGACTCTCTATGTATTTGCCTGAATAACTCTTGCCAATCTCAAAGTGATCTCCAAGATGAATATCTACGCCCCCATTATTATCCAGATTTTGAAGGGCAGATTTGACTTTTTCGTCATCATGTTCCTGTTCATACTCTATTTTCTCAAGGCTGTCACGTATCAAGTTACGAACCTCCTGATTGGCATTGACTCGCTTCATACGTTAGTATAATTTTCTCTGGTATATAAAAACAAGAATTCTGTAGAAGCTAAAGTGGTGAAAATATAGTAGGGTTCGAACACAGAGTGACGGTTCTATCCGGACACCAAAGTATGCTTGAACTGTTTTTAGAATAGAGCTCAAGCTGGTGTCTTCCACCGGATTAGAACCCGCGGTTAGTAGTGGTCGGCTGAAAGTCTCGTTGCCTTGACTCTTACACCGCCACTCTATCAACTTGTCTTGTATAAGAGCGGATGCGGTCTCTTTTTGAGGAGGCTTTCAAGCTTAGATGCTTTCAGCTCTTACACCTGTGAGGCGTGGCTACTCCGCATTCACCCTTTCGGATGACGGATACACCAGAGGCCTCAGTTCGGGGTTCCTTTCGTACTGTCCGAACTTTCCTCT
>JBDGSL010000036.1:0-6609 GCA_042217555.1 Candidatus Nanohalobium sp.
CCTTTGCATTTGTTCCTGTTGTCGATTATCGGTGGAGGGTTATCCGGGTTCAGGTTTCTCATTTTTTCGATGGTTTCTTTGACTTTTTCGCGATGGTGTTCTTCTATGAGTATTGATAGTCTTTGGTCGGTGCCGTAAAGGTATATTGTGCCTTCAGATATTTTTTCGCCTGTGGCTTGCTCAAATAGCATACAGTATGCAGCTAGCTGTATTTCATCGTTGTAGTAGTATTGCTCTCCGCGTTTTCTCTCTACAGGTATGGCTTCTTGTTTTTTCTCGTCTATTATATCGATTTTTCCTTGAAGGCCTAAATCTTCTGAACTGAAGTACTGTTCTTTGACCCAGCCTCCTCTGTCCGATTGGCTTTCGTGTTTCAGTTTGCCGTCTGTACGGTAGTAGTTTTTTCTTGTGTGTTATAGAATTTCAGATACCAGTACCTTCGCAGACAGTAAAGGTACTGATTAAGGTTGGATGCATTTACCAGCTCAGACACTTTCTATCTCCTTAATTTCTGGAATTTTGCTACTATGATCGATTTTGAACTCGTAGCCATCGTAGCTAATCGTTTTAGGTATAACTGACTGGAATATGCTAATTGAATAGAAGAACTCGTGTAGTTGGCCTTTTGAAACCGATTCTGCTGATAGATCTGATTTTTCTATACGTAAATCATGGACCTTTTTCTGAAGGTCTCGCTCGACGAGATTTCTAGGTCCTCGAACATCTTCCTGTTTTTTACTATATTCCGGCAAAGTTATAGTGAGGGAAGATGGCCTTTGATCTCCTATATCGTCTAAAATGATTGTTTTTCCTTTCTCATCTATTGACTCAATAGAGTAGTACTTGAAAGCACTTAGAATACTATAGCTTGTTTCTTCTAGGGAGGAACCTCTAGGATACTTAATTTTAGCACTGAGAGTTTGTCCCCGTAGAGAGCCAAGAGCTTCAGCACAGTGTTCTGTGAAATTCAAAAGTTTCTTCGTATCAGATGACAGAGGTAGCCCGCTGTTTTTGTTTAGTGATGATTCAAGATCATGAAGAAATTTCCGCCATTTGCCATAAGTCTGATAAGTCCTAAAGTCTTCATAAATTTCTTTATTTGCTCCAGATTGGCCTAGAGCATTGAACTTTTCGGTTTCTCTGTTGTGGATCGCATATGCTCCTCTCAGCCCCATTAATTCCTTTATTTTATTCCTGTTACTTGTGCCGTTGCCTATACTTTCTCTAACATTCTCTTCAAATTCAGGAAAGTTCATGTGTTCGGGCCATGATAGTCTGCCTGTTTTGTAGAGGTAAACTCTCGCTGGGCTTCTTCTTCCCGCACGCCCAAACCGTTGAATAAAGCTGTCTGCATCAGCGGGTTTCTCCATGAAGAGATGTTGGATGTCATAATCTAGGCCAACTTCTCCCTTGCTAGTCGTATTAAGTATAAGTTTTTCTTTTTTCTCTTGGCTTCTGTTGGTATCGTATCCGTTGTCCTTCTCTGTCCGTTCATATACCTTAGGAAATTCTTGAGAGAGATATTGGAAGAAATTATTACTGTCGTAAACGCTATTAAATATTAAAGCTATTTTGGTTTCAGTGTTTCCCTCAAATTTCTCAATTAGCTCTAATAACTTTGAGGCGATATTCTCTCTGTTATTCAATATTCCTTCGCTCGAATATCTTTCTATTTCTGTTCGGTAACGGAACTGACTTCCGTCCTCAGTATATGTCGGAGTGATTTCACGCGTGGAATGTAAGCGTTCCAAGGCCTGAACTACGTCTGGATTGGGTGTTGCGGAGGCAAGCATTATTTTGGGAGAAGATCTCTTAGCCAAAGTATAAACTTGCATTATTATCCCGCTGCAGGCGAAGTCAGAGTAGAAATGGAATTCATCATAGATTACTTGGTTAAATAGGTCAAATATTTCGATTGCTTTATTTGCTCTGTCAAAGTAACGTCCAGATAAAACTGACTGTAGAATATCTGGATTGGTTATTACTACATCATTCATCTCGATTTTCTTTGTAAGCTCTTTAGTCCTGCCGCCTTTGTGGCTGTGCAAAGTATTCCCGTTTATGTTTAAGGCATCTATTCCTTTTTCTTCTAACCTATCACATTGTTGCTGAATTAATGCATTGGTAGGGTAAACTAGTAGGGTTTTACCTCTCTGTTGACACATTTCGATGAAGGTTGCGGTTTTCCCTGATCCTGTTGGGGAGTTAAGAACTGCTATGTCCTCAGTATCTTCCTGCATCCAGTCTAAAGCCTTACTCTGAAACTTTCTTGCAGTAAAATCTGTATCAGTATTATAGGAAAACTTCCGATCTGTTTTCGTCAGATAAGCGGGGTCAACCTGCATTTTCCAGAACCTTCTTGGCTACAGATTCAAATCTATCTATTGGGACTTCTTCAAAATGCTGTAGTCTCACATCGTTGCCTCGTTTAAATTGTCCACTTTCTTTCATTATTCTCTGCATCGTGTTATCTTGAAGACCGTATACTTGTTGTAGCATGTACTTGTTTAATGTCACAGTTCCGCTTGTTGATTTTTTCTCTGCAGAGAATTCGCCTGTCCGTTTTATACCCATACGGAAACGTAGATTATTGGGTATAGTCTGCTTTGAGATAAGCGTGAAGCGGAAGGTCGATCCCGGGCTTAGACCAAGGTATTCTCTCATCGTTTTCCAAGATGCTATCTCGCTTGATTTTCCGAGTAAACGTGGAATTCCTTTTGCTCCAGAGTCAATAGCGGATGCAACATCGCCATCCTGTGTGGAAAAATGCCGTTCAGACCGGTAATCCGTACTTCGGAAAGTTCTCTCGTCTGCATCTACATCTATAGGCGTCATATCTGAGACGATGAAGGGCAGATCTTTCAAAGGGCTGTAATCAGATTCCGTATAATCGCTACCGGTATGGACAAATACCTTTGAAAGATCAAACTGAGTGTATCCTAAAGCGTAGGTTAGAGCTGTCGCTGAAAGAGTCTTTCTGGTCTGTATAGTACGGCCCTCGGAACTGGAGTAAAACAGGGGTGCGTTCAAGGTGGCCTTGAATGTCTTGGTTTGGAGATTATCCATTGAGTTCCTCCTTTGCATCCTCTGTTACTGATTTGAACGCTTTGGCCATCTTATTATCAGCCTCATCTTCTTCTCGTTTAACGATATCCTGCATTTTCTCAAGCCACCCAGGAAGTTCATCTAGATGAGTAGTCCAGTTGTCCTGTGATACTGAATTCACATAATCCTTCACATTTTCTACTATATCATCGCTATCGTTGTATTCCATCAATAATTCTCCTGTAGAAAGTGCGGTATCATGATCTCCGGTTATCACCCCGATAATTTTGTTTTTGACGTTTCTACCTGTTCGGGTCTCTTTGGCACCATATCGGGAGGTATTCAAAATGTTGTAAACTGTATAAAGCAACATTTCAGGTGTGGCAGCTTCCAGGGTTATGAAGTGGATGAAGCTGTTCCCAGGCTGTACTTTGACATATTCAAATAGGGACTGAGCCTGTTCATTGTCGTCGTTCTTCATAGTTCCGGTCTCGTAGAGTGCGTTCCGGGACTCTTTGTTCATAAGGTCGTATTCTTCGCTCGTGTACGTGTATCCCTCAATCACGCGAGACTTTATTGCAAAGCTATCGCCATCACCTTGACTTGTCCCTGCAAGCCCGTATGTTAATGCATCAAGATTTATTGATTCCGAGAGTTTGCCGGGCTCGTTATAGGTGTAGTTATCATGAATGAGATCCACTTCCTGGTTTTCCTTTAGTTGTCTTAGCAGATCGAGGCCTGTTAACCGTTCCTTGCTGGTGAACTTCTCCCCGTTTACTTGTGCATGAAGCTGATCTCCGAATTCTTGAGTCTCCGCCCGATCATCGCTGCTATTCCTAAAAAGTGTGGGCTCTGTTATGTCTCTTTTGACTACAAGAGTTACTGTTGGTTTTCTTTTTCTCATGATTTTGAAGTCTTCTACTGTGCCTTTGTTAGGTGTTTTAATTTCCATTTGAATCACCTGAAGTATCGTCGAATGCGTAAAGATACGTGTTTGTAAGAGCGTTTTCCCAGTCCGATAACTGCTTCAACTCATATAGATCGTTCTCCTTGAGATAAGACTTCACTGAATCCGTAAACTCCTTTACTTGCTCATTAGTTACCTCCCCAGAAAATTTCTCATTCCTTGCAGTCTCTTTTACCTGGCCACGAACATATTCGTCTATGTCTTCCTCTGCCATGCCCTTACTCTTAGCCCGTAGAAAGGCGTCTAACGCAGTTCGGAATATTTTGGTTTTCTTGTGTTTTTTGGAAAATTTATGTTCTCCAAATAGTCTACGCCCGTTTTGGGCAATTTCTTTCATTTGCATATAATCATCCTCATGATACTCTTTAACATAATTTAGCACCTTAGCCGTGAATTTTCCGTCTTCATCATTTAAGGCCGTAAAATGAATGATTGAGTATAAATTGTCGGCATCTAACTCAAGATAAGGCTTGTTAAGATCGCCTTCTTTACCTAATGCCTCTATAATACTGAAAAGTTCTAGAGGTCTTTCCAGATTTTCAAATTCATCAATTTTGTCTGAACCGAAGACTACCTGTTGTCTAAGAGGTTCTTCGTCGTAAAAAATATGTTTACTATCGGAAAAACGATTGAAAGGTTTCCCTATACGCGCTTTCATCCCTGTACTCTGCAGAAGCTGTAGCACACGTCGAACCATTTTCATCCTACTGTTTTTATCGGAGACATTGAAGGGTTGCAAATGATACTGATGAGACAAAAGAGCGGACGTTCCAAACTCGGGTTCATCTAAAACACCATCTTCTTGAACCAAGTTACTCTCTAGAGATTCAAAAGCGGCTACATCAGCTACAAAATCATCATAATAAAGATAGACAAATTCAAAGTGATAACCTGCTCGAGTATGAGGTACTTCATCTTTGCCGCCACATTCAGCTTCTAGAAGCGAATATTCAAGAGAACATATATTACAAATTTTTTTGGTATCATCTAAGGGAGATATACGTCTAGAGAATCCTCTACTTCTGAGTAATGGCCTATAACCAGGACTAAACTGTTCTGTTGATTCAGACCCACAAATAAAGCACATACTCTCCTTTGAAGGAGATTCTCTATCGTCTGTCACATCACCGGTGAATCTCAAGATTGCCGTGGAAAGAGTTGGGGAAGAAGGTTTCAAGTCTTTCTTCAGTTTTGGTTTCTGTTTTTTCCTAATCTTCTTTAGAGCGTCCTCGTGTTTTGGGAAATCTTCCGCCATCTTTGATATAAATAATATTTTCAGCTTATAGCTACCGCCAAACTCTTCCTCAACTTCATCATAGGCTTCCTGCATCTCCGGATTTTTGAACTCTTCTTTTCCATCCTTATGCAAGGCCCTTGCTAGATAAGGTATGTAATCTAAGGCATTTTCATCAACGTTTTCATGAGGCTCTTCTCCAGCAGGACCGCCTTCTAAAACTTCTCTAAATTGGTCTCCCATCTTTTCGACTTTCTTGGAGAATGGCATCTCTACCTCTTCTAAGGATTTATATTTAAAGGATCTGGCATTAATCTTGGCAGATAGATTGTCTGCATAATTTTCAGCTATGACCTCTTCTGCCTTCGAGGAGAGCTCCGAGTTGGTCATAGATACCTCGGTGTCATTCAAATACAGAATCTCTTCAGAGGTGCTTCCAATTACCACTCCGCCATTTTCTTTGATGTTTAGCTTTGCTGCGGAGAGAAGTATGTCATTAAGTAACGGCTGTTCCAAAGAGGTGAAGTGTACTGTGTGAACATGTTTTTCCTCTTCAAAGCTATATTCATCTTCAAGGTAACTTTCTCCTTTAGAGGGACCTTCCTTGGATATTCGAGAAGCAACAGCATCGCCGATTCGAGCGTATCTTTTAAGATTCCGGTTCTCTGGAGGGGTTCCACGGCTTTCAAAACTATCTTCATGCACTTCAGTTCGTTGAATCAGCCAAAGCAACTCCTCAAAGTAATCTCCGCCCAAGTATTTCTCGATCTCAAATTTATCCTCTTCAAAGTACTCCTCTACAACATTCTCACTGTTATCTTCATATCCTAGATGTTTGTTCACATCGTGCAGAGTAAGGACCGCGGTCAGCAATCGCACATCATGCCACTCAATTTCTTGGATATTCTTGTCCTTAACCTTCACTGAGTCGTAGATATATGTGTTTAAACCTATAAGAACAGCATTGAAAATATGGGACGCCAGAGAGACGTTAGCTATTTCTTTACCATCAATACCACCCATTTCCTCCATAACTGATTCAGATAGTGGTTTTTCGATATTTTCCTTGCCTTTCTCCGAATCAAAGAAGAAAGACTGGAAACGCTGTGCAATTTCATCTATATTCGGTTCGTTCTCTTCTGTCATATCAGTATCGTACCTCTGTGTATGTGTTACCTAAACCCCGTGCCGTATGTGAGCCGAGGCCTGCGTGTTTGGCGTAGCGTGTTAGTATTGCGAGTTTTTTCTTCAATGAGTCCTCGGCGTTTTTGAATCCGTATTCTGTTTTGCCTGTGAATCCAAAGGCCTTGATCTGTCTCCTGTTTTCTCCGTCTTTTTTGCGTGTTACGACAGTGTTTGCGGT
>JBDGSL010000037.1:0-11177 GCA_042217555.1 Candidatus Nanohalobium sp.
CAAACCTCGTTCCTTCTCGAAGCGGTTTCTGCAACGCGAAAACCTGTGATGGGAAAGCCGGGATTCGAACCCGGGACCACTGCGTAACCCACATATTTCTGGATTTAACACGTTTAATCATCGGGCACGAAGACATGAAGTGTCTTCTCAAGCAGCCTTTCCAGAAAAAGGCCGCATCCCTCATCGCTCACAACCAAGTTGTTATGAGCGCAGCACTCTAACCACTGAGCTACTTTCCCCGCTTGTTACGCTAAGCGAACGCAATAGAGCATTCAAGCAAGTTGAATGCACTTCGGGATCAAGAAGTCATCTCCCGAAAGCCATGCTTGCCATGGCTTCTTGCGTGTCACTCCAAAATCGCTGACGCGATTTTGTGCGTTCACAGAAACTCCTTGCGGAGTTTCGCGAAGAGCGTAACCAGTCGATGGGTTCGCCCGGATTTGAACCGGGGATCTCCGCCAGTTTGAGGCAGTTTTCTACACGCCTAAACGCTTTCTGAAAGCCATTCTGTGAATGGCTTCTTGCGTTGGCTTAGCGTAACAAGCCTTGTCAAGGCGGTGTCATAACCAGCTAGACTACGAACCCTTTTTCTTTTTGTGTTTTGTGTGTTGTGGGTTTCTTTGGTTATGCTTAAATAGCTGGGATATGTATCTTTGTTAGGTGAGGTTGAAATGGCTCCTGAATGTGATAAATGCGGCGAGGACTTGTTTGTTAATCCTGTGGAGAGGCCGGATGTTGACTGGGTGAGAGTGGTCTGTTCGGAGTGTGGGAATGTGACTGATGTTTCCATGATCCGGCTGTCTGCTACTGTCAAGAACCGGGAGTGAAAGATGTTAAAAGCGTATTTGCCTCCTCTTTTCTTTGTGATTCAAAATGGTTAACAAGTGGCATGACTATGAGACCGGGCCTGATGCTCCGGAGACTATTTATGCAGTGATTGAAAATCCTGACAGCACGCAGAACAAGTATGAGTACGACAAGGATATGGAGAGTGTGGTTCTTGACAGGGTTCTGTATTCTTCTATCCAGTATCCTGGTGACTACGGTTTTATACCTCAGGCATATTACAAGGATGGTGATCCGATGGATGTCCTGGTTTTGACGACGCATTCCACGTTTCCAGGCTGTGTGATCGAGGCAAGGCCGATCGGTATCCTTTACATGGACGACGACGGTGAACAGGACGACAACGTTATTGCAGTTCCTACAGAAGATCCTCGGTGGGAAGATGTCGAAGACCTGGACGACGTCAACGAGCATAAGAAGAGGGAGATCGCCGAGTTCTTCGCCACGTACAAGAACCTGGAGCCGAAGAAGGAAGTCGAGATCGAAGGCTGGGGCGGAAAAGAAGAAGCACACGAAGCTATTGAGAAGAGTCAGAGGCTTTACAGCGAAGAGTTTGAATAAAATTCTTTCCTTATCCTAATTTTTCTCTTATTATCTTGATAGGGTTTCTTGCATCTGAAATAGCTTTTCTGTGGGCTTCTTTCCAGTCTTCGGTTTCCTGAAAATGTTTCTCTGCTTGTTTCCAGTAGAAGTTTCTGGCAGAGAACTTTCTGCGGTTCCAGCGATCTCCTCTTGGCTTAACCCGTACTCCGACATGACTGCTGCGTCCCTCATCCTGGAGAATCTGGAAGTCATAGATATCAGGCCTGAGTCTAAATCTGTTTTTATTCCAGCGGGTTTATCGCTTCTACATCTTCAAAGTCCGAAGTGTTTTCAGTGTAGATTACTTCGTAGCCGTTCTCCAGTGCTGTCTGTTTTATCATCTTGTCCCAGAAATCGCTTTCTGCACCTAGTGCCTGGTTGAGAACTTTTCTGCCTGCTTCGATCACCTCAAAGCCAGGATCATGTTTAAGATCGTGGACGAATTCTGCGGCCTCCTCTATATTCACGTTGTTCCTGTGGATTGCCAGACTGTAGCATTCCGAAAGAGCTCGGAGAGGCAGAGCTGCTTCCTTATTCCTGGACTTTTTCAGAAACTTCAGTGCCTCCTGATGCTTTTCCGAATCCTTATCGAGCGCATAAAATAGAATATTCGTGTCGATTGCAAACCTATCTTTCATTTGCTTCATCCCTGTCAAAATCTTCACCACCGAGTTCCAGGCCTTCCTCAGCTATCTCCTCCCATCTTCTCTTACCGGAGTCGTTTTCCCTTATCCATTTTTCGAGGGCCTCGGAGACGGCCTCTCCCATAGCACCTTTGCCACTGTCCAGTTCCTCCAGTTTTTCACGGAACCTTTCCTCAACCTCATCGTCGATCGTAACAGTTACAACACCCATCTTTACAGCCCACCTACCTAAATATTTAGGCATCTATTTATTTAAATAATTGGTTCTAGCTGCCCGTACTCGAGTACCTTGACAGACCGAACTTCCAGAACCTGTAGGCTATGAGGTAGAATACCGGACCTGCTATTATTGACGCTATCTGCCAGTTTGTCCATCCCGGTTTATCTAGGAGGAATGTTGCAGGGAAGAATGATGCGAATAACAGTACGAAGTTTATAGCAGATAAGTCGACGCGGCGGCTGCGCATAGGCGACTACAGGGCCTTCTTCGACATACTAGAAGAAGAGGTGAAGTGGCCCACTACCTTGAATCCTGATGGATTCGAGGAAGAGGGGCTTCTGTGCGACCTTATCCCTGAAAAGGAGAGTTTTGTTTTCCACGATACTTTTCTCATTCATACCGTCAACACAGAGACTTTACGCTTCGAGGAAAGTTTGAATTAGGGAAACCATTCCCATATACTAACCACAAAAAAGTGGTTTCCTTATTCACTTCTGGTAGCTCCACACTACTCTCTACACCGTCCGATTTGACTGGGAAAAAGTCAAATCATTCGGCTTACCTGTTTTTCACCCAATCAGTATTTGTTGGTTGCCGGGTTGCGTTATTTGGTTAGGCAGAACAGCCTTACTGCCGTAATACCTATGTTTTAGAGTGTTAGAGTTAAAAAGCTGATTCACCCCTAACCTTAAAAAAGATTCGAGGATAGGGTCTTCTCAGCAAAAAGATAAAATTTACAACCGTGCTCCCACGCGACAAAGCCTATAGATAACTTATTCTTTCACCGTCACCGGCACACCTTTCTCCTTCAGGAGTTCTACCTGCTGTTTGACGAAGTCCTCCTCATTACTTCCCTTGGTTGCGACCATGTAGACCTGTGCGTCTCCGAACGGCCTCATAACTCTGCCTGCTCTCTGTGTTGCCTGTCTCCTGCTTCCTCCCTGTCCACTCATGACGATTCCTATTTCTGCGTCCGGAAGGTCCAGTCCTTCGTCACCGATCCTGGAGACGATGATGGTTTTTAATTCGTCGTTCCTGAACTTGTCGAAGTACTCTTCTCTTTCCTCGAAGTCTGTTTCTCCTGAAATAAATGGTATGTCGTACTCCTCTGAGAGGTCTTCGCCCTGGTCGATCCAGTCACAGAAGATGATAGTCTTGTCGCCTTCATGTTCATCGAGGATCTCTTCCAGGTTCTGCTTTTTCGCAGGGTTCTTCGATGCGATAATCGCCTTCTTGATACCAGAGGCTTCCTCGTACTTGTGCCTGTAGTGGTCGGAAGCCCATTCAACTAGCTGAATTTCCACGTCCGGCTTGACGACGTGGCCTTCAGCGAAGAAACGGGCCCAGTCACTGCCTATCTCCTGGCCGATCAGGGCGAATATTTCACGCTCCTTGGTGTCTTCTCTTACAGGCGAAGCTGATAGCCCAATTCTTCTTGTGGACTGTAGGTCGGCTGTCTTCCTGAAGAGCTTGGATGGGATGTGGTGTACTTCGTCGAAGATGATCAATCCCCACTCCTTTCTGAAGATATTGGTTTTCTCTCCGGCCATGTGGTATGTGGCGATTGTCACGTCGTTCATTTCCTTCTCGTCTCCATGATACTCTCCTATCTGGTCCTCTGTCAGTGTTGTTTTGTCGAGAAGTTCTCTCTTCCACTGTCCGATCAGGTTTCTCTGCGGGACAAGGATAAGTGTTGGCGCGTCGATCTTCGTAAGCAGTCCGATTGACGTAACTGTTTTACCGGATCCTGCAGGGTTGGCCAGTACTGCAGCCTTCTTCTCGTACGCCTTCTCAACGTATTCTTTCTGGTATTCTCTCAGCTCAATATCTTCCGCCAGGTCGGCTCCGATCTTCTCATCTGACTCTCTGAACTTGGAGTTGTCTTCGACAGGATAGCCTTTTTTCACCAGGGCCTGCTTGATCTCTGCCCGGGACTTGCTTCCCATCGCGATACGGGACTCAGTATCCGATAAGTCGACGGAAAGGTTCTTCCTGACCTTGTCAAGACTGCGAGCCCACTCCATCCTCTCAGGATCTTCAGCGACAAGAGAGTGGTACCGGCCTCTATGCTCAATCGAGAACATCTCCTGCTTGTCGTATGTCCTCTCCAGCCACTCCAGGAAACGAGGATAGTTCCCAACGACTCTAGTATAAACCTCTTTCATCTCCTCAAGACTTTTGTCCGAATTCCAGATATCCATCTCCTGAACCTTGAACTTGTAATGCTCGCCCGAACTGGTTTCCATGTGGGCCAGCGAGGAAATCTCATTCAAAGTCTCCTGATCCGGATGCGAAAGAATAATCTCCCTCTGCGGCTCAAAAAACACAACCTGATTCCTGATTTTCTCAATTAACTCATCCTTAGAAAGATCCTCCAAGTTTTCCTCTGACATGCCACAACCGTTAGACACAAAGCTTTAAAACAGTCAAAACACAGAGCCAAACCCACAACTAGCAGCTCTGAAATAGCCAAAGTCCTCGAAAGATTTTTAAGAACAAAAGTACCTTATTTTGTCATGGGTACTTTGAAGGTTGAGGGCGACGACGAACTTATCCGAAAGTTCAAACAGAAGGCCAGAGAGGAGTACGGCCAGAAGAGAGGTAGTATAAAGAAGGCGACCATGGACCTGATCGAGAAGTGGGTTGAGCAGGATGAGAAAGTGGACTGGGGAGAACTCCGAGGCGCTATCGACAGCGACAAGACTTCAACAGAACTTGAAGATGAGGCATGGAAGAAGGTCGATTAGATGTACCTGATAGATACCAACGTTTTTCTGGAGCTTTTGCTGGATCAGGAAAAGGCAGACGAATGCGAGAAGTTACTGGGGAAAATTCTTGAGGGAAGAGTCAACGCGGCCGCAACAGAGTTCACTATACATTCAGTTCAGGGAACGCTGGCTGATAACCCAGAGACTATCAAAAGGTTCCTTGAAAGCGTTAACTCGACTATAAACATCCAAATTCTGGAGACAGAGATGGAAGAGGAGATAATAATATCGCAGTACTCAAAGGAGTCTTCACTATGCTTTGACGATGCACTTCAGTACACAGTAGCCCAAAGAGAAAACATCGAAAAGATAATAAGCTACGACACAGACTTCGACAACACAGACCTGAAAAGAGTAGAACCCGAAGAACTACTAGGATGAAAAATCAGCTCAGGCAGATTCTATCACAGGTCGCCGATTTTGAAGACCCGAGGATCAAACTGGAGCAGTACATAACACCTCCGGCACTGGCCGCAGATCTGATCTATACAGCGTATATGCAGGGCGATATCGAGGACAAAAAAGTTGTAGATTTAGGGACAGGCACCGGGATACTGGCGATCGGAGCGGCAAAAGTTGGTGGAGAAGTCACCGCTGTCGAGAAAGATCAGGATGCTCTGGAGTTAGCGGAGAAAAACGCTGAGGAGGCCGGAGCCAAGATAAACTTCGTCGAAAAGGATGTAGAAGAGTTCTGTGGAAAGGTCGGAACCGAAGGTTCCAGTGCTTCAAGAAACTCCGGAGAGCTTCGGCCGTTTGATACAGTTGTCATGAACCCGCCTTTTTCTGTTCACTCGGATACCGGGCTTTCCTTCTGGGAGAGGGCTGTCGAGGTCTCTGATGCAGTGTATGGGATTTCTCCGCGGGGCGCCCGTGACAGTATAAAAAGTTTGGTCCGAAGTTCAAACCATAAACTTGAGGGTGTACAGGAGTACGATATTGTCTTGCCTGCGAGTTACGGCTTCCATACTGAGGAAGGCCGTGAAACACCTGTAGACCTGATAATCACGAGGAGAACTTGATAAACAATGGAACTTGAGACCGTGGAGAAAGAGGACCGGCTTATCGTCGACATGCAGCAAAACCACACCCTGGCCAACCTGATCAGAAAGGCAATCTGGGCGAACGACGGAGAAGCAGGATACGACAAAGGCCACCCACTCGGCGACGAATCCAACCTAGTCATCAAGGACGACGACCCGGAAGAAACACTGGAAGACGCTATCGAGACAGCCCGGGAATGGATGAACGACCTGGAAGAACAGGTCTAAATCTTTTCTCTCAGATTTTTCCTAAAACTAGCCATTTCTAGATTTTTAGAAGGCTGTTTATAAGGCAGTATTCCGTACTTTTCTGCATGAGCTACGTGGTTGAGGTCAAGGAGTCCGCCGAAGAGGAGATTCAATCCCTTGAAAACAGCAAGCAGGAGGAGATACTCTCCCAACTGGAGAAACTTGAGAATTATCCGGAAAGATACGGCAAGCCTCTGCGCGGCCAGTTGAACGGACTCTGGCAGTTGAGATCAGGAAAGTACAGAATATGGTATACTGTCGAAGACGAAACTGTAGTAGTTAGAGCCGTGAAACACAAAGAAGATGCCAAAGAACACTACTGACCGACTTCTTCCTTTAGCTTATCCAGACTCTTTGAAGGCTCGTCTTGACTTTCTTTGAGCTGCTCCATGACCTCTTCATCCTCAAGAGTCTCGATTGTAGCCTTCATAGACTCGTACTCTTCCTTTGGGATATGCACATATCCATCGTCAAAACTTACCTCGGACATAAAAAGGCAAGATCCGTCAACAGTTAAATCAGTTTCGATAACACGGCAAGTTATTTCTTGCAGAAGAATCAATATGACCTATGCCGAACCATCTGAGATGCCAAGTTGAGTACACCAAAGGTTTTGATAACTTCGCAGAGGTCTAATCAACGATATTAAACCGATAACAGAGCTTGATGAGGTTGAAAGCTCCTACTTTTTCTGGCAAGATTAATCGGAGAAGTTTCACAGACACATCCAGCTAGATTTAATCATATCCGAGGATGTTGATGAGGAAGCTTTCAGGCAAAAGGCTGGCTCGAATCTGGAGGAGAAAGGACGGGAAGTTCTACTGGGAGGAAGACTTCGCTACAACATGGTTTGCGCGGAACGATGCGGAGTCAGATATTCTACTGAAGCATAGAATCAAGAATGCGGAGCTGGCGCTTGAAACCCTGGAGGAGCACAGGGAAGGAAATCTTGAACGTAAACCCAGCGAACTTGTGAACCGTAGCTATCATTTATCAGCGAACCAGCATGGAATGACTCACTGGGATGAGTTCAAGTACTGTATCAAGAGAGCGATGCAGATACCTCTAATCCAGCTCAAGCACAGATTAGAAATTAACTAGGACGTTCCAGAATTAAGCTTTGAGAGTTATACCGTAACCATGAAGGACGGAATCAGAGTTCTGGGTATTGATGATGCAGCCTTCGAATTCGAGGCAGAAGAGACTTTTCTAACTGGTGTAATCTATCGCGGCACCGAGTTTGTAGAGGACATAGAAAGCATCAAAGTCGAGGTGGATGGCGAAGATGCCACGGAAAAAGTGTTGGAGCTTTATGAAAATACTTCTAACCACAAGCAACTTAAAGCGATACTCACTGATGGAATAGCTTTTGCAGGGTTCAACCTGATAGATATAGAAAAAGTATCAGAAGCTACAGGCAAGCCTGTCGTGGCTGTGACGAAAAATGAGCCGCATCGAGAGAAATTTATGAAGGCCATGAGGAAAACTGAGAACTATGACAGAGCATTTGAGAGATTTGACGATCCAATAGAAGTTGAGCTTGAGGATGGAAGTTGTTTCATACAGTTTTCGGGTTGTACGGAGAGGGAAGCGAGGAGCCTTGTGAAGAAGAACATCATCCAGGGTCAGGTGCCTGAGTCTATCAGGGTTGCGGATATGGTGGGAACTGCTTTAAATCATGAGTAAGGAAATCTGTTTTATGGAGTTTCTTGAGAACGTGGTTGAAGGTGAGAACGAATTTTTTGAGTGGTTTTATTTCCTGTCGCTGGCATTGGTGCTTGCGTTTGGAACTATAACGACTACAGGCACGGTTTTGCAGACGGATAAGCCTGTAGTTTCAGTTGTTTCGTGTTCGATGTACCCTGAGTATCACCGAGGTGATATCCTGGTTGTTCAGGGCCAAAAGTTTGGAGATATAGAGACTGGAGATGTTATTGTCTACAGTGTTCCGGACCGAGCAGATCTGAGTGTGAACGGTGAGAAACACATACTGGAGAAGAACTCGCCGATGTATAACTCCTCTACTATGACAGCAGCCGGTGAAGTAAAGCTGATAGAGGTGAAGCCTGATCTTGAGGCAGGCCAGGATGGAAACGTGGATGACGAAGTGGTACTGGAAGTAGATGGTGAAGTCGTGAAACTGGAGGAAGGAAGTTCTGCAGAAGAAGTGAAGGTGGAGAAGGCTGTTGCAATGCCTATACCTGTTGTCCACAGAGTTGTGGAAAAACAGGACAGTTACCTGGAGACGAAAGGAGATAACAACAGGAAAAAGCTTGATTTCGAGAGCGATGTAAGACCGTTCCAGATCCACGGTACCGCTGCTTTAAGGATCCCTCGCCTGGGTATCGTCAAGCTTCTGGCCATGGACCTTGTCGGATTTCAGGCCGGTGATCCTCCAGGTATAAACAGCAGTTACTTCTGTGGCAGGTCCGGCCTCAGGTAAGAAGGGGGAAACAGTCTTCCCTTTTTAAGTTTTCAACAGGAATTGATACTTCAATATGGAATTCTGTGATGAATGCGGAGGAATGCTTGTATCCGAGAAGAAGGACGGAGAATCAGTTATGAAGTGCAGAAGCTGCGGTAAGTACCAGGATGTAGAGGCAGAGGAGATGAAAGTAACTGAGGAAAAGGAAGAGGATCCTATGGACCGTTTGAATGTCAACGAAGGAGACGGTGATGAGACCGAGCATCCGACCACCGAGAAAGAATGTCCTGCATGCGGAAACATGGAACACGAGTTCTGGATGAAACAGACAAGAGCATCAGACGAGCCACCGACACGGTTCTACAGGTGTACTGACTGCGGAAACGTCCACAAAGAATACGACTGAACCCTTTTACTCCACTCTCAGATCGGTTTCATCAGGAGATACGGCATTCAGCGAAGCCCTCAGCTTAGAGATCTTTTCCTCCAGTCCCTCTCTCATATCCTCCATATCCTCCTCATAACGTGACTCCGCTACCTTCGACTCCAGACGAGCCCTGTTAACTTCCATATCTGACGTAAGCTCTTCTTCCACTTCAAAGACTTTGTCCTCTACGTTGAAAACCTTTTTCTCGACTTTATCAATCTTCATGTCAAGCCTGCCTTCAACCCTGTCAAGCTGTTCCTCTATCTCTTTCTGCCTGTTCTTCAGTCTTCTCATCCTCTGGCCAAGAGCATCAAGCCGGTTCTCTATACGGGTTTCACGGCCTTCTTCCTCAGCCATATCCCTCATACTGTTCTCCTGTATATCTATAAGCTCCGTAACAACGTCCTCTATTTCGTCAAGTCTCTGTCTGTTCTTTTCAGCAACGTTTCTGTCTTTTACTTCGGACTCTACTTCCTGTACGGCACTGTCTATAGCATTGACGTGAGACTCCAGGTCTTCCAGTCTTCTGGACAGGTTCTGTACGGCTTCAGCCGCTTTTTCACCTTCTTTCCCCAGGAAATCCATACCAGGTATTTATGGACGCCGGTATTTCAAACTTCCCCGGCTACAGGACAACACTCCGCAGCGAGAGCATGGACAGAGCAAATTTTTTTGGAACGCCCCCTCAGTTAAAACATTTTACCGGCAAAACTTGTGTATGCCAGATAATCCACGTAGAGCACCTGCAAGGCCGAAAAAGATAGATGAGATAAATCCACAGAGCGATATCCGTGTGAGGATTGTAGGCACTGTTCTCTCACTGGAAGAAGACTCAGTATCACTTGACGATGGAAGCGGGACAGTAGAAGTTTTCATTGAAGAGGAAGAACTTGAGGAACTTGAGGAAGGCCAGAGGATCAGGGTCCTGGGAAGAGTACTACCAACGCCCGACAGCTTCGAGATCCAGGGAGAAATAGTTCAGGACTTCTCCAGCATCGACCAGGAACTTCACGACAGAGTTAAAAAAGTAGTTAACACTACCGAGTAACATAAGTGGTTGAAATGTTCAAAGCGGAAATTGAAGAAACCGGACTGCTCAAGGACTCGATGAAAACCATATCAGACCTGATCAGCGAAGGAATATTCCAGCTGACTGAAGACGGTATCCAGCTGGTCGCTGCAGACCCTGCCATGGTAGGACTAGTCGACTTCACACTGGAAAAAGATGTATTCGAAACATACGAACTTGAAGAGGAACAGAAAGTCGGGTTAAACATCGAAAACTTCTACTCAATCCTCAGAAGAGCCAACTCAGGTGACAAAATCACGCTGGAAGTAGACGAAGACACCAGCAAGTTCAAAATCACCATGAAAAACTCAAGCACAAGAGACTTCTCACTTCCCATCCTGAACCTGTCCGAGGACGACATACCAAGCGTCGGAGACCTCAACCAGTTCACATTTAACGCAGAACTCGACACCAGCGTACTTGAAGGCGCCATAAAAGACGCCATGGTAGTAAGCGACGCCGTAACCATTACAGCAGATGGAAACAACCTGGAGATCTCAGCAGAAGGAGACCAAAGCGGGGTAGACTTCACAGTACAGGACGGAGCGGAAGGGGTCCACGAAATGAACGGAGACGACGCCAAATCAATGTTCAGCCTGGACTACCTATCCAAGATGATCGGGGCCAAAAAACTATCCGATACAGTCACCGTCAAACTCGGCCAAGACTTCCCGATGAGAATGGAGTTCACACAGCCAGACCAGGCACAGCTAAACTTCGTACTGGCACCACGCATCGAAGAAGAATAACTTCTTCGCATGCTCTAAACCAGAAAATCTCCGATTTTCGGATCCACGCATCGAAGAAGAATAAACCTCCACACTCCTTTCCCCTCTCCCTTAATTACTTGAGAATTTCTCCACCTAAACTGATCATGTCCGAAGAATACGCAGTCCCGGCCACAGGC
>JBDGSL010000037.1:11277-15527 GCA_042217555.1 Candidatus Nanohalobium sp.
AATTTCTCCACCTAAACTGATCATGTCCGAAGAATACGCAGTCCCGGCCACAGGCACGCTTATTCTAAATGATCAAGACGATATATTCCTTATGAAATCTCCAAAATGGGAGAATCAGTGGCTTATACCGGGCGGAAAAGTTGAGAAAGGAGACTCTATGAAGGAAACTGTCAGGAAAGAAGTCAAGGAGGAGACGGATCTGGAAGTAACTGATATAGAGTTTCTTGAGGCTAAGGACGGAGGCAACCCGGATGATTTTGAGAGGGACACTCATTTCATCTTCCTGAACTTTGTCTGTAAAGCTGAGACAGAAGACGTTGAGCTGGATCAGCGTGAGGCTGTAGAGTACAAGTGGATCGACCCTAGAGAAGCTCTCAGGAATCTCGATTTAAACGAAAGTACTGCGGGATTTATTGAGAAATATCTGCAGAAGAACAAATAGTTATTGGTCTTTCTCTTCTTTCATGTCTACAGCAGTATATATCACTGAGTTAGGATCGGGCATATCTTTCTTACCCCATTTCTCGAATATATCATTTACTTCTTCAACCATTTTAACCCAGATTTCATTTTCCGAATTCCTGTAGGCGCCAAAAGGGATAGCGAAGTCTGAGAAGGTTTCCACGTCGTCGTAATCTTCCAACCAGCCCTCTATAGGCCCTGACCCGGTTATCTCGTATTTGCTTGCTAAACTGCTTTTTGGCATACTCTTATCCAGTTTATGCATCGTGGAATTGTACAGTGCTCTACCGCTACCTCGGCTGAAAACATCAAACGCAAATCCTTTCTCTGCAACCCTTGAAACTTCTTCAATCACCTCTTCCTCATCCACTACATCAAGATGGAGCATACGGGGCATTATAACGTAGTCAAAGCTGTCTTCCTGGAAAGGCAGACGGTGACCGTCCACTTGATACTGCTGTACAGTCCTTTCCTCTTCACGTGCATCCATCAGAGGCTTTCTCTCAACATCGCCACAGTGCATCTCATAGCCTTGTTTAGAAAGATGCTCGGACATTAAAGCATTGTTTGAGCCAAGCTCCAGAACAGTGCTGCCTGTATCCGCACCAAGACGTTCAAGTATTTTCTCGTAGTGTTCTCTCTCCCTTTCAAGGATTCTCATACCTCCCAACGAACCATACCGGTCATCCGAGTAACTATCACTGTCATTATAGTCTGTCACAGACAAAGAAGTTTAGAAGCATCAGTCTTTTTATACTGCAGCTATGTCCAAAAAAGGCCACACTTTTACAGTTTAATTCAAACTACATCAACTATGGGAGAGGGGGAGAAGCCTAGGGACTGGAAGATAAGACAGTACTACGAGCAGGACGAACTCGTGGAGATCTTCGTTGAAACTGCTCAGTACCGTGAAGTCGCCCCTACGTATCCGAACGGTTACGGGAAAAGGCCGGACGCGATAAACTTTCCTGGTGACTTCCTTGACTTCGTGAACAACGGTGCGGTCGCGTTCCACGCCTCCGTGGAGAGATGGAGAAATCCTCTGCTCATCGACAACGTTTCTAACCTGGATGACCTACGGGAGAACTGGGACATGGTTATCGACATTGACTGTGATAAAAGCTTCGAACTTGCAAAGGACACAGCAGACCTGGTAGTTGAAGAACTGCGGCAGCACGGTATAGAGAACATCAGCGTAAAGTTCTCAGGTAACAGAGGCTTCCATATAGGTGTTCGCGGCGAAGCATTTCCCGAGGAAATCAACGGCGAAGAGTTTTCCCGGCTATATCCTAACCTGGGCCGTGGAATAGTGGATTACCTACGTGACAACCTGAAGGAAGAAATGATTCAGAAAGTCGAAGAGTACGGCTTCAAAGAAGATATCAGGACGGATTCAGGCAAAGACCCTTACCAGGTAGCAGACCTGGAGAACGACTGGGGTCAGAGACACCTTTTCAGGATGCCTTACAGCCTTCACGACGGCAGCTGGCTTGTCTCCAAACCGATCGACCCGGACACCATCCAGAGTTTCAAGAAGAAAGACGCAGAGATAGATGAAATCAAGTTCAAAGAGTCCTTCCTGAAAGAGTACAAGGAAGGTGAGGCCGCCAACCTGGCAATCCAGGCAATGGACTTCATAGAATCCCGGAGAAAAGAAAGAAAAGAGGAACGTATCGAGAAAGACAGAGAGTTCGAAAGACCGGAAGACGCAATACCGGAAAAATACTTTCCACCAACCATCAAAAACATACTGGAAGGCCTGGAAGACGGCAGAAAACGCGGCCTGTTCATCCTAATCAACTTTCTGAGAAGCGTAGGTTACTCCTGGAAAGAAATCAGATCCAAGACCTGGGAATGGAACGACGAAAACCAAGAACCACTAAGAGAAGCATACGTTAAATCACAGCTTCGCTGGCACGAAAACAGAGACGAAGACATCCCCCCTCCCAACTACGACGCAAACGGATACTACAAAGACATGCAGATATACGAAGGAGACAACCTCGAAGAACAGGTACCAAACCCCGTAAGCTACGCATTCAGAAAAGCCAACAGAACATCAGAAAACTCAGAAAAAGAAAACAAAGACCTGACCTGCCCCTACTGCGGCAAAAAATACGAAATAAAGACATACTACAAAAAACACGTACAACAATGCCAAGGCGGCGGAGAAGTCAAAAAAATATCATAACACAATAACTCCAAAACAGGACGAAATACCAGATACAAACAAAGACTTATAATGTAATCTATCTAAAACCCACATATGGCATTTTCTCCCAACAAAAAGGGACAGTCTGCAATTGAGTACTTGACCACATACGGCTGGATGCTTCTCGTAGTCGCCATAATCGGAGGCAGCATCTTCACAACAATACAGAACCAATCAAGCATACAGACGAACTCTAAATTCTCCAACAGACACATAGACGTAACAGACATAGCAATAACAGAAAAAACACTACAAATAGAACTACAATCAACAACCACAGACCCAATAACAATCCAAAAAATAAAACTAACAAACACCGACAACACCAGCCTAAAAACAACAAACAACACACCAACCACAATACCACTCGGACAACCACAAACCATCAAACTACAAAACATAGAAAAAACCAACACAAAAAACACATACAACCTCACAATAACCTACAACATAAACACCCTAACCAACCTACAAACAACAGGCACAATAACAACACCACTCAAAATACTAACCACAGTCTCTATCGCGTGGTCGTCTGCTGACGACTGGAACACTGCGACAACTGAAGATAGCGTCGTCCACGAAAACACCCAGCACACCGATTACGACAACGCGTCGAACGTACGGCTCGGATACAGTCCAAGCGATCCACTGTATAACAACTCGCTAGTCGCCTACTACCCGCTGCAAGAAGATAGTGGCAGTACCGCATACGACTTTAGCGGGAATAATAATGACGGGACGATAAATGGGTCGACAGTCAATCAGACTGGATTGTTAGGGACGAGCGCGTACAGTTTTGATGGGACTGGCGACTACATAGACATCCCCTCCTCACCAGATGTCGTCACGCAACTCCCCATGTCGCTTTCAGCATGGGTGAATATCGACACTCTACCGAGTAATAAGGGAAATGACGAACGAATACTCTCAAAATGGCCTGGTGGAAACACGGGTTATTTGTTGCAAGCTGAACAGAATTACGACCATTTCAGATTCGTAATTCACGATGGTTCGAATATCCACGAAGTTAACGGAAGTGGTCTAAATGCTATCAATACAGGAGAGTGGTATCACATAGTTGGAGTTGCATATTCCGATGGAAATATGCGATTGTATGTGAATGGTGATATGATTGATGAGAACACGAATACGTTCTCTATCGGTAGTACCACCTCTACAAATCTTGTTATTGGACGATATAGCAGTAGCTCGTCCAGTAAATCCTGGGATGGCAAAATAGCAGATGTCCGAGTCTACAACCGCTCCTTATCTGCATCTGAAGTGGGGAGACTCTACAACGTCACCAAGGGGCACATCCAACCAAAGACGAAGACATTCTCAACAGCCGTAAAGCCAGACTCGAAAGCCTCAGCAGACCTCAACGGACAGGATATAAATGTCACGGTGGTTGGATCGCCTTCGACGACAGCGCCGGAGTCTCACACCGTAACACTCAACGGATCTGGCGGGCCGTACTCTATACCATGGGCAAATTCCCATACAGAGTTTGAGGTCAATGCGAGTCTGTCGACATCGAATATAACCGACACACCCATCCTGAAGTCTCTCAGCC
>JBDGSL010000038.1:0-3625 GCA_042217555.1 Candidatus Nanohalobium sp.
TCTGCCGTCGTCCGTCCACAACGAGTCGCGGTAAGGAATCTGCTCCCACTCATCCATCTCCTCATTGTGAGCGTAGACGTCGTGCCTGTCGACCTCTGGAAGTACTTCTGCGGTTTCGTAAAGTTCGTCTAAGCCGTCGAAAACGTACTGTTCGCCTTGAATCGTGAATCACCTTGTTCTACCCAATACTAAGAAAGAGAAAGGAGAAGTACCAGTTGAGAGGCCTTGTTTCCCTTGAAACTCCTTACATGTACTCTTCGATCTGACTAATACGTTCCTCCGTTTCTGGATGTGACTCCCTGATCGCGTAATTACCGAAGAAAATATCCAAGTACTGCCTCACCCCTGTTTCATCCTCGAATCCTCCATCGAACGGGGAGAGGCCTGTTGCCGCCACTTCTTCACTAGACTGCTCATCCTGAAGATTGTTAAGGACGTCAATAAGCGGTTGACCTCCAACCGTCTGCGCTGCTTCCCTGTCTGCTTCGAACTCCCGGCCTTGATAATCAATCAGGCTGTAGAACAGATTTCTCCCGGTTAACGTGAGTAAAGAGAAGACCGGGATGTAGAAACTGAGTAAGGCCTCGCCGTTTCGGATATGGGCCTCTTCATGCACAATCACGGCCTGAACCATCGGTTTGTCAAAATCATCCAACATATCCTCTGTGATGAGAATATAGTTCTTCAGGCCTGTACTGATACTGGCTGCCTGATAGCTGGAGTCTCCCTCCATTTTCCAGCTTCGTACTTCGGCTTGTGAAGAACAAACACCTGGCACAGGTTCTGAGTCATCAAAAAGCCGGTACATGCTTGAAAAGTGGTCTACTGTTTGATACAGTATCCCTGCTGGAAAGTACAGGACAGGAAGTAAACTGGCCAGTATCCCCACGACAAGCAACGGATCACGCACCACATTAGGCACGATATAGCGCTGAAAGACCCGAACAGCAGCAAACATCAAAGTGTAAAAAACAAACGGGAAAAGGCCTATAGCCAGGATCTGGGTCTTACGGCTTGCTGTCCTGTACTCCTCGATAAAACTGTGGTAATCATCCAAGCCCGCCAACCTGATATATTTAACCAGAATCCACAGAATAAGGCCTGAAATACCGATAATTGCGATTCTTTGAGATAGAACGCCGACCAAGTAGAGGCCTATCGGATTGTGAAGATGGCTGGTTATGTCCGGACCAAAAGCGATGAACAGGTCCGGACCAAAAGCAAGGACGCCCGTCATCAGGCCAGACATGGTTGCTGCTAAAAGCAATGCAGTGCTTGGACTATTCTGCAGGAGACTGTATTCAAATCTAACGGCAGGACAAAATCCGTCACATCCAACTAAAATCAGGTCTACAGCCTCAGTAACTAGTAATGCGGAGAAAAGCAAGCCATTTACATATTCATAGCCGAAGCTGTCTGACATAAAACATGCTATCAGGAAAACAGTGGAAATCACTGGTGTGAAGATGTATACTGTAGAGTACTCTTCCAAATCCCTGAACTCTTTTCTGCCCAGTGAAAGGAACGACTGTATGACACTACTTGCCATCCAGACCAGAATCATGATTAGTGAAAGTAGCGAGCCCAGTAAAGAGACCAGAGTCAATTCGAAAGAGAATATTGTATAGCTACTGAAGAAGACGAGCGGTATAATCCAGAGAAGATGCCAGACAACAGATACAGATATCCTCTCTTCGACAAGAAAATGTCCGCTCCTAACCTCTATCTCAAAATCGTGTCGTACCCCTGCCAACCGGCCCAGCAGAGTCTGATCTACGGCTGTTAACGAATCTTTGTCAAATTCGAAGTCGCGTTCCTGGGCAATATTATTCAGGACCTGTATAGCATGGCCCCTTGCAGTATCATCCTTCGCCTGGCTTCTCGCTAACTGCCGGTTAAACATGCCCTGCTAACTGAACCTCGGAACTCCGCTTAGATCACTGTCATCAAACCGTTCATTGAACTGGCTTTCCGTCAAGACATACGCTGACTTCTTACTGCCTTCGTCCATACCATCGTGGTACATGAAGTGGAGCTGGCCTTCCTTCGGCAGGTTCACTTCTTCTGAGACTCGGGGCTGGGCCTTCGGACCTCCCCTGCCTTCGTAGTCTTCGAAGAATTTCCCGGGAACTGTAGCCTTGTAGTCGCTGTCCCCTCCAGAGAAACTGCTTGAATCCACGAACTCGTACTCATCTTTCTCCAGGTAGTTCTTTGAGATAATGATCACGTCGGTCACTTTGTGGTAGTACCAGCGGATATCATCTCCAAGTTCGATGATGTCTTCCTCACGGAACAGTCCGTCAGGGATACGAACCTGCCTGGAATCGTACTCTTTGATCTCTGAGATCCCAGTATGCGTCCAGAACTGGTCACCCTCAATACTCATCACCTCCTACCTAAACAACGGCATTCCTAAAACCTGACCAAGCATACCCGGTGACCATCCCCGTCTCAGGTTACTGGTATCCCTCAACCGCCTCGTATATCTCATCGTTAAGCTGTTGAACGGACTGAGAGGCCTCGCTTGCCGCAGTTAAAGATGAATCCAGTGTGTCCTCGTCATAGTCAAATGGAGGCCTAACTTCAAGTATTCTGATAGGAGTGGCCTCTGCTTCCAGGTATTCAGCTGTGTTGTCTTCTGCGATAGATTGGTAGGCGTTCATCAGTTCTTCTCCGAACGAGTTCGGATACGGCTCCTCTTTCTGCGCTCCGTCAACCGGCTGGATAAGGGATCCGGCGGCAGGTGTTGACAGGTCGAATGGTGGAGCGGTGAAATGCAGGGTTCCGTCTGTATCTTTGTGATCTATGAAGAACTCTGTAGTCGTATCAGCGACTGCGGCGTCCTCCGCGACTTCTGTGATTTCAGGGTTTCCGCTTCTGTACTTCCAGTCAGAGTGGTCATCGACCTCTGCAATCAGGTCTTCAAACTCACGTGCACCGAACTCATCAAACTCAGTCATATTGCTACCTATTAGTAAAAAATTTTATATTTCTCATTGTGTTTCTATCGCCCTCGACTGAACCCATCTTTCAGACCCCACGGCCTACGCGCCCCAGGAAACCTTGCAGAACCTGCCAAACCCGTAGGACCTGTCAAAACCACTGCTTCTGCCTGGTTTGGAAGGGAACCAATCCTCTCCCCACCCTCATATCCTGCCGTAGTAATGAATTCCAACCTGCACCAAGGCCTGAAACATGGACTAAGTAAGGCCTTGCCGGCGATAATCGTATTGACACTGCTGAGTACTCCTGCTGCGGCTCAAAGCGCTACCTCAGGATGCAGCATTCCGAGTTCCCTGCAACCCCTGTTTGACCTGTTGAGCACGTTGGAAACCTTGGCGTTCGTCGGCGGTGTCTCCTTTGGCGTCGTCGGGCTCTCCACGGCAGGCGTGATGATTGCTGGTCCGTTCGGAGAGGACTGGGTTCGCAGGGGAAAGCAGGTGGCGAAGAACACGATTCTCGGTGTGGTGATTCTCGCGTCCGCGAACATGGTTGTTGCCTTCCTGATCAGCCAGCTCGGACCCAGCTTCTGCACCTAAAACTATGAAACGGAGTATACTCTGCGTCGTCGCTGTCCTCGCCCTGACAGGCCTCTTGGTACAGCCTGTTGCAGCAGCTCAGCCCG
>JBDGSL010000039.1:0-6840 GCA_042217555.1 Candidatus Nanohalobium sp.
ACAAGATGATCGTGGAAAGTGCGCTTGACAAAACAGGACTAGACAAGAAATATGCGGAAATCCTACGATACAGTTAATTAATAATCAATCCCTGTAAAATCTTTCTCTTTATCATCATTTTGGACTACATGCCACGGGACCTCGACTAATTCTTTGATATATACTCCATTCGGGTGTCTATGAATACCTTTTTCACCAAAAGAGTCTCCATGATCCGCAGAAATTACAGCCTTCCCTTCCAAGCTTTTCAATAAGGTTTCAACAGACTCCAATGCGCGCCTTAGGTTTGCGACGTATGCTTCTTTTGAAAGCTTGTGATCAAAGTAATCAAGGACATCCTCAATTTCTCCATCCCCAATAACCAGGGAAGGCTCAGCAATGAAAGGGTCATGAGGTTGAACGAAATGAAAAATAATTCTTTTATCAGGATATTTCTTAGCTAGTTCCTTGCCCTTCTCGGCCAAATATTCTGGTTTAACTACGCCATTCTCTAAGGATCTATCCTCCATATAGACCATTTCCGTGTGATGGAAATGATTTGACGAATCAAAATTCCCTTTCTCCTTCAACGGAGAGACAAAAGCATTTCCAGAAACATACACTAAGTCGTCATAATAATCAACAAAATTCTTCCTCAACCATTCATCTGTAGCTGAGGCTTTACTAACTTTCTTTGATAAATCTCCTTCAATCCAATTAGTTTCCTCAAAAACATCGTATCGGCAGGCATCCAAAATAATGAGATAATCCCAGTCCTCATCTACAACATCTATACCTTCATGCCCTTTCCATCTAAAATATGCTCTATACAACGGAACTAGAAAACCATCAAACTGTCCTTTCTTAACCCTTCCAATAATACTCTCCCAATCCTTGCTCCTCATCCAATCTATAATCATACATCTACCTCTTCAGGCTCTTCGTTTTCGTTTTTTATAACCTCCAAGATTTTATCATGAAAGTCTGTTATCTTTGGCTCTTTACTGCCAAATAGCTGATAATTGCAAGCGTAGAAAGCATTTTCATTGTGACTTCCTCCTTGAGGCAGCCCGTGATCGCTCATAAAAATTATTACATAATCCTCTCCAAACTTGTCTATAACTTGATTTGCGACATCGTCTAGTTTAGAGTACATCTTAATCATTTCATCATCAGAAACAAGATCTTTATCTACCGTGAGATGATGAAGTATATCCGGCTCATGCACCTGCAACATTATGAACTCCCAAAAATCATGATTTAAGTTCCAGAAATCATCTAGTCTTTCCTTTGTTAGTTCCCAAGATTTTGCTTCAACCTCTGAAGCTGAGAACTCCTGTTCAAGCATTTTTAGCGGGAATCCACACATCCATTCTGGCTCCGGATTATAGCTAGGAACGTGCAATGGCTTGCCTACAACTTTATCGAATATGGTTTTAGAATTAAGATCTTCTTTAGTCCATTTTCTAGTTCTGTATTGAATGAATGGAAAGGTCTGTAAAAATGATCTTCTTAAGCCAGTTATCTTCCTACCTATCCATAACTCACGAAGGTTTTCATTTAATTTTTCCACCCACTTGCTTCCGTACTCACGGGATCTTAACCCCTTAATACCATGTTCTTCCCAGTTCTTTCCAGTTATAAAGCTAGCATAGAGTTCACTTGTAAAGGTTGTTTTCATCCCTTTCTGGTTATCTATCTTCCCAAACTCTTCTAGATTGGTGAGTTGCTGGAGTTCATACTCCTTAATTAGATCGAAATCCATTCCATCAAACGCTATTACCATTACCTTGTTAGGTTGATTCACTAGAAATCCACCTCTTCCAAGTCTACAGAGTCAATGTTTGAAAGTATCTTATCATGGAAATCAGTTATGTGCGGTGTCTCATCGCCAAAGAGTTCGTGGTTGCAGGAATAGAAAGCGTTTTCATTATGCCCTCCATTTTCCACATCAGGAAGACCGTGATCGCTCATGAAGATAACGGTGTCAAAATCGTTCTCTTCAGCCTTCTCTAGAATCTCTCCAGCAAACTCATCTATTTCGCGATAAGTTTCTTCCACTTTGTCCATTTTGTCGACTTCCCAGTACCAGTGGTGTATATAGTCTGGTTTATGGAAATGAGCCATAATTAACTGATAATCTCTGGATAGCGATTCGTATAGCTCTCTTTTTTTCATTTCTGTATTGCGGTCTAGTTCCTCTTCTGCTTCTTTCACTCCGCTGTGTTCAAGAGTTTTGACAATGCCATCGTTGTAACCTTTTGAATAAGATCTTACTCCGATAGCCTTTGATTTAGAAATTTTATCAAAAATAGTAGGTAGCGGCAGATCTTCCTTGTTTACATTTCTCATTTCTGAATTTACAAATGGCAGTTCCTTGTATAGCTTCTTTCTTAAACCAGAGAACTTTCTGAAAGAAGAAAATTTATTAAAAGACTCTATTTTCTGTACTTTATCCGAAACATATCTATTAAGGCCTATAACTCCATGACTTTCCCATGTTTCTCCTGTTATAAAGCTAGCAAAAAGCTCAGAGGTAACTTTGACCTTGATGTCGGTATCATTATCTATTGTTCCAAATTCTTCTTGAATTATGTTCTCTAGTTTATATTCCTCTATTAGGTCCTTATCTAGGCCGTCAAAAGAGATGACTAGAATGCTCATGCTAGTTCCTCTATTTTTGAGTTCATTTGAGTGAGGTTTAGGTCGCCAAACCAATCTAGATTTGTGCTGTAATATGATGCATTTGCGTGTGTACTGTTTCCCTCCGGTGTTGGAACGCCATATTCAGACATAAAAATTACGTTATAGCCTTTTTCTTCCGCTTTATCGAGTAACTCACCAGCATAGTCGTCTAATTCTATGTATGCTTCTTTTACCTTATCTAGGTCTTTGTATTCTTTATTTTCATAGAAGAGATGTTGATGCGAGTCTACGTACTGGAAATGAGCCATAATCAGGTCGTTTCCATCATTTAATGTTTCTTTCAGCTTCTTTTTCCTCCATTCAAAGTTTTTCTGTATAAGCTGGAGAGCCTCTTTTTCTCCAAGACCAGTAAATTCATCCTGCCTTATAGTATTCCGATAGACGCACCACTGCGGTTCGGGATTTATTGAGGGAAGACAAACAGATGAAAAGCCGTCTTTAGATGCTATAGAGGTAATGTTATAGTCTTCTTGTACGTAGCGTCGTTTTTTAGAGTCAATCCTATTGAATGCCTCGTAAAAACCTCTTCTAAGACCTTTGGTTTTCTTAAAAATATAATAATTTGATAATCGGCTTTCAATTCGATTTAAACGCTTATTCTGATAGTGCATGGAGCCAGAAATGCCGTGAACATCTTTATCTTCTCCTGTAAGAAGACAGGCTACAAATTCGTCAGGTTCAGTCTTATCTACTAGATCTAGCTCGAGATCATAGAAGTCCCCAAAATATAAGTTAGACACATCCCACTTGCTCAGAAATTCTGTATCTACGCCACCCCATACGACTACTAATGTCTTCATAAATCTATTCCCTCGGTCTCGTTTTCTTGAGCCGATATATCGAGAATGGCGTCATAAAAATCAGTTATTAGAGGTTTTGAGTTGAAAAGTGGTTTGTTGGAGCTATAGAAAGCATTCTCATTATGTTCTTTTTGTGTGGGCTTTCCATGATCGCTCATGAAGATAATATAATCATAATCTGAATTTGCCTTTATCTGGCCTGCAAGGGAGTCTATTTCAGCATACATTCCCTCTAATTTTCCTTCATTTTCTTTTCCGTCTTCCTCATATAGATGCTGGTAGATATCCGGCTTATGAAAGTGAACCATGAGCAAATCCCGGTTTTCGCTCTCTATCTCTTCAAAAAACTGTTTCTTACGGTACACAAATTCTCTTTCATAATGTCTCGCTACCTCATCTAGTGTGAATCCTTTATCCAGAGGGTTCACTAGATCTGAGTCCGCTAACCAGAATAAACTAGGTTCATAAGAAGGTACAAACATTGCTCGCGAGTCCTCAATAACCTCAAAAAGCGTTAGCTCTTCATAATCTTCTTTGGTATACTTTTCAACCCTATACCCTATTAGTTCCTTTAGAGCATCTATAAATCGGGTATAGCCTGGTAAAAGACCTGCTAGTTTAGTGTTGTCTAGCTTATTTACTAATTTTTTCTTGGGTTTGGAATTAGGATACGTAACGCCCTTTACCCCATGCTCCTTCCAGTTTTCTCCTGTTATAAAGCTAGCAAAAAGTTCAGAAGTCATTATAGAACTCATATTTGTTTTATTATCTATAGAGCGATATTCTTGCTGTTTAAGATGTTCGCAGTTATATCTATCAATCAGTTCCTTGTCTAGGCCGTCAAAAGCGACCACCAAAATACTTTGATTGTTCATAAATAGTTCTCCTCTAGCAGTCGTTTAAATCTTGAATAAATTTTATCCCAAGAGTACTCTTCTGCCTTTTGTCTTGATTTATTTCCTTTTTTCTCAAGATCCCAGGATTTAGCTTTTTCTATAGCTTTTTGAAGTCTATCCGCATCTAACTCTACCTTCTTTCCATTTTCTTCATCCACAACACCTTCTAAAGAAGGTATTTTAGCTCCTATAATAGGCAAACCTACAGACATAGCTTCGATAACAGCTATAGGATGACCTTCATAGGCCGAAGGCAGAACAAAAATATCAGAGGACTGAAGTCGCGGAACTATCTCTTCTTGCGGCACCAAACCAGCTACCTCAATATTCTCATATTGAGCATCAAGCTCTTCTAGATTAGAACCTACTAAAGTTAATTTTACACCTTCTAGGTCTTTTACAGCTTCTACAAGAATATCTTGTCTTTTTTGCGGCGGACGGTAGTGCGATATGCAAATTAGCTCTAGATTTTGACTTCTAGAGTAGTCTGACTTTTGTTCAAACTTCTCCAAGTTGATTCCATTAGGTATAAAATGCGTTTCAACACCTAGATTCAGGTTTTGTATCTCTTGTTCTATATGTTTACCAACAACATGAACGCTGTCAGATAGCTTGAACCCCGCATAGTTTATAGCATCTCTTAATACGCCAGCCCCACGAGTTTCATCTAGAATATTATGCTGAGAAAGAAGTACAGGAGCAGAAAATAGTTTAGATGGAAACCCTGCTGATATAGTAGACGGGAATATATCGGTTGTCCATACTAGGTCAATATCTTCTTTTCTTAAAACTTGAAGAGCTGCCATTGTCATTTTAATAGAATAAGAGATTGTGTCCAGCCCTCTTACTGGATAATTAGTAAATGTGTGCGGAACCACGTCATCCGTGTTCGATATCTCATGCGTTAGAAGATGAACCTCATAATCATCGGAAAGTCGGGAAATCATCTCCTGAAGATGAGTTTCTATTCCTCCTCCGCTTTCAGCATACGGATCAGCAGCCGTGACAAGAAGTATGCTCTCTACCATTTGATCTCACTTAAACACCTTCAGATTTCTTTCCGAAACTTTTTGTGGATTTAATTTCTGTATATCGTGCTCAGCTTTCTGTGACTTGTTTGTCTCTGAGGAGGCCTCGTTTAGAGCGGAGGCTAATTCCCCTGTATTGCCGGGCTCGAACAGTATCGAGTTTTCTTCGTTTAAGATGTCAGTTGGCCCTGGAATATCTGATGCTATTATTGTGCATCCGTATTTCATGGCTTCCAGTATTACTATCGGAAATCCCTCGCTGTAGCTTGGGAAGACGAATATTTCTGATTGTTGGAAGAGTATTTCTTTTTCCTGTTCGGTTATTCTACCTGTTATTGTAAGATTATCGAGTTGTCTTTCCTCTTTTTCTTGCTTAATCTCATCTTCTAGCGGTCCGGTCCCAGATATTACGAATTCTATGTCGTCTCGTTCGACTTGATCTATGGCTTTTAGCAATGTGTCAAGGCCTTTTTTGGGCACGAGTCTTGAGATGAAGAAGGCCTGTTTCTTATCTTGATCTAGATCGAATTTAGTGAGTACTTCATCAAATTCTTCTTGTGTATATTTTTTCTTTTCTAGGTCTATCGCATTGTTTATTACTGTATACTGTTCTTCTGATAGCCCCATATCTTTTGCTTCTTTGATCAGATTGCTTCCACATAGGATAAGTTTATCACAGGCCTTAGCTGCTCGAGTAACTAGTTTATCCTTGATCGGGTTTGCTCTGACTCCATTGTCCCATTTACTTTCCCCCCGGATATCTTCTGCATGGGAGGTTAAGTAGACAGGCGTTGAGGAAAATTTCATTATAGGGTATAGCCATAGTCCTGTTGGGTAGACGTGGTGTCCATGGATCACATCAGGTTTCTCTTTTCTCCAGACTCTAAGCGTTTCATGGTAGGCCTGTGGCTCTGCGGTTCTTCCTTCCCTGATTGTCCTGTAGATTTTTACCCCGTTTTCTTCCTCTATTCTGGGCTTCTGATCGGACCGTTCAGTTAGAAGAACTACATCGTGCCCTTTATCTGCGAAGGCCTCAGACAGCCATTTGGCCTCAAATTCGGCACCTCCATATGTTTCAGGCACATATTTCGGAATCACCACCATTATCTTCATCCTACCTGACCTCTTTGTAGGCCTCAAGGTATTTATCTGCGACTTTTTCCCAGTCCAGGTTTTCCTTTGCGTATTCTCTGGCGTTGGAGGCCTTTTCCTCCATGTCTTCTTCGAGTATCTTCTCCAGTTTTTCCTCCAGGTCTTCGACGTCTTTAGGCCTTACCGTTCTTCCTGCCTTTGATTCCTGTACTATCTGTCTGTTGTCGGCTACGTCTGAGACTAGTATTGGCAGGCCTGTGCTGAGTGCTTCGAGCATTGATAGTGGTAGGCCTTCGTTCCAGCTGGGTAGGCAGAAGAGGTCGGCGGCCTGGTAGAGTT
>JBDGSL010000004.1:0-2306 GCA_042217555.1 Candidatus Nanohalobium sp.
TCCGGTACAAACAGTCGTCGTACCTATCTTCCAGGAGGACAACCAGGAAGAAGTCCTTGACTATGCAAAAGAAGTCGCCGAAGAACTGGAAGAAAAAGGCCTCAGAGTAAAGCTGGATGACCGCGATCACAGGACTCCGGGATACAAGTTCAACGAATGGGAGCTGAAAGGAGTTCCACTCAGAGTCGAGGTAGGGCCTAACGAAGTAGAAGACGAAGCAGTCACAACCGTCAGAAGAGACACGGGCGACAAAGAGATGGGAATCGACCGCGAACAGTTCCTCGGAAACGTGGAAGATAGGCTGGATGAGATCCAGGAAGGCCTCTACAACGAACTCGAGGAATACCTCCACGAAAACATCCGCGAAGCAGAAAGCAAGGAGGAGATCCTCCAGACCATCGGAAAGAACCGCGGATATGTAAAGAGTCGCTGGTGCGGAGATGAAAGCTGTGAAGAAGAGATCAAGGACCAGGTAGCAGCAGAGATCGTCGTCCTACCGTTCAGAGAAGACTCCAAACCCGCCACCATCCAGGCCTCAGAAGAACACATCGACGGCGAATGCGCAGTCTGCGGCGACAAAGCCGAGAGATGGGCCTACTTTGCAAAAAACTACTAATGTAGTTTTTCTTTTCTCTTCTTCCAAAAGAAATCTAAAGTTTGTCCAGAAAAGGAGGGTTAGTGGCAAATCAAACTAAAGAATCTGTGGAAAAGTTAGCTGAATCGTATTTTGACGGTCAGAGTGTTCTTGATGAGTTTGAGGAGGTATTGGATCAGGTTGATGAAACTCCTGTGAAGAGATTGTTAGAAGAATCAAAATCAGGGTTTGAGGCTAATCTACCGAAATCATCCTTTCTGAATCTATGGTCTGCGGGTATTGAACAGCTTAAGAATTTGATGATGATTTACGACTATAGCCAGCTTCAAGATGCTAAGAACATACCTAGTAATACTTATAGTAAGAAGAGTCTAGATGAAGTCTCTGATTATGAATTGCTTGAAGCAGCAGAAGACTTAGGGTTATTAACTTCCAATGAGCTACCTGTTTTGCAAAGTCTGTACAATATTAGATGTAAGTGTGCACATGGAGATGAAATTGAGATATCTGAAGAGTTGCTTGTTTTTACATTGAATAAAATCAGAGAAGACATATTTGAAAAATGGGACATAGCTGGCACAAACCCCAAAATGTTGGTGAACCTTACTGAGTCTGGAAATATCCCTGAAAAAAGGTTTGAAGCAGTTGAAGGGTTTGAAAGAGAAGATCAGTATCAATTGATGGGCAGATTATTCGAAAAAAGAGAAAATTTACCTCCTTTGAGAATGAGGAAAAGAGATAGGTTTCTAACTGGGAAAAAATACACACTTACACATAGAAAGAAAAGAGATCATGTAGTTAAAGCTATTGATTTGATTTGGGACGACTTGGAGCCTCAAGTTAGGAAAACGTTTGGGGATAAAGCCTTGAAGAAGAAGCACAGATCAAATATTTATTTTCAGTTCCTGATAGCTCACCACCTATCTGATATTGAATCTGGAGGGCTAATGAGGTATTATCTGATTATCTGGATCAAAAGTCCTCAGGAGATTATGAAGATCAGAATGATGTTGCTATAACTTTAGAAAGAGCTGATAATCTAGAGTTTGCTAATGAGGATAACTCTTTATCTATTTGGCGATTTTGCTGTCAGAAATTTGCTAACCAAAAAGAAAAAACGAAGAAGAACTATCGCAAAATTTTGGAACTTTTAGGCGAGAGTTCTAGGGATTACATTGTTGAAGAGATCATAAATAGCATGGAAAAGAGGGAGAGAGAATGGGTAGAGCAAATGATAGAGGATGAAGATTATGATAAACTAATCGCTATAACTCAGTGGAAGTATTTTGATTGGTATAGAGAAAGTTTTGAAGTTCAAGAAAAGAAGAAGTTAGCAGATTATTTAACCGATTCAATGTTTTCGGATATCCCTTCCATTGAAAATTTTGTGAAAGAGTTTGAAGAGTAATATTTGCGGGCATCTATTACATTGAGAACAACCTCCATGATTCCAGTCTTTTGGTCATAACCTGGTCGTGTTCGTGGGAGTAAAAGGCGATCCTGACAGTTTCAGCATCAGGAACTTCTTCGAACCGTTGTTCCAGCTGTCTTTCAGGTTCAAACTCTGGCTTGAATCTCTTACCGAAACCTTTCGGCAGATCAGTCTCTACAAAGGCCTCTACCCCTTCTTTCTCGACTAAAGGGTTTTCTGCGTACTCCGGTTCCGAGGTGTCATCTATAACGTCTTCAAGGCCTGCTTTCACGTCTTCCT